>NZ_CALFQK010000099.1:0-121858 GCF_937921195.1 uncultured Salinicola sp. | reverse complement strand
GCAGGGGAATCATAATCCCAAGGTCGGAAGTTCGATCCTTCCCACCGCCACCACCACGAAACATGATCAGGCCTCGGCATCGCCGGGGTAGCTCAGACGGTAAGAGCGCTGGCTTGAAAACCCAGAGGTCGTGGTCTCGAACCCCACTCCCGGCACCAGCCAAAGAGAGAATTACGATGGCATATCTTCTTCGAAAACGCGGGACACACTGACGCAGGCGAACCATCTCCGCCTGCGAATGCGCATGGACGCGTAGTTCAGTGGGTAGAACAGCGGACTCTTAATCCGCGTGTCGGGGGTTCGAGTCCCTCCGCGTCCACCAGCTTCACATGATGCAGGCAGATGCCTGTCGATGCCGGAAGGACGCGTAGCTCAGTAGTGCAGAGCAGGGTGCTTTTAACACCAAGGTCGTGGGTTCGAGTCCCACCGCGTCCACCAGCTCCATATGAAGAAGGACATCCATCATGAAGACCATCGAGATCCATGCAGGCGAGGGCGGCGCTGACGCCGGCCTCTTCGCCGCCGAACTGGCCGACATCTACTCGAGCCATCTGACCACCATCGGTTGACCGCACCGCGTGGAGCGGGAATCCACGCCCATCACGATCAGCGCAGAGCGCCTTCCCGAAGGCTTCCGTCACGAGACGGGCATGCAGCGCGTCCAGCGCGTCCCGGTCACCGAGCGCGGTGGACGCGTGCACACGAGCACCGTGAGCGTCGCCATCCTCGACGAGAGCAGGACATCCACGCGTCTCGAGGACCGGGATCTCGCCAGGAGATGGCATTCCGGCACGGGCGCCGGCGGCCAGCACCGCAACAAGACCCAGAACTGCCTCGAGCTGACCCATGTTCCCACCGGAACGAGCGTCAGCGCCAACGGCCGCTCGCGCAAGGACAACGAGCGCGAGGCCCTGCGCCTTCTCGAGATCCGTCTTGCGGAAGGAGAACGCAGTAGTCATCGCGCTCGCATTGACGATGACCGTCGCGCCCAGGCGGGGAGCGGATCACGATCGGGAGAGCGCATCCGGACGTGGCGATTCCAGGAGGGAATGGTCATAGATCATCGGACGGGAAAAAGCGTCCCGGTCAAGACCATCAGGCGAAAGGGCATCGAGAGCATCTGGCCCGACAAGGACTGATTCCGGGAGGGCGGCTCCAGAGAGGAAAAGGGAAGATGAAGAGAACAGTGAAGCAGTGTGTCATCGCATTCGCACTCGTCGTCCTCCTCGCCTCCGTGGCACTGCTCGTGACCGGCTCGCCCGCGGCCATTATCCCGATCGCGCTCTGCATCGTCGCGCTCGGAGGGGCGCTATCGGAATACCTCACGGAAAGGGACAAGGACCAATGACGCTCAGAAGGAAGATCGACGAGCCGAAGACGGGAATGCCGATTCTCGTCGACGAGGGAAGCCCTTGGAGACCGGAGTTCTCCGTCTGGGACATCGTCGCATACGAGGACGAGATGATCCGGCTCATGAAGCGCAGCGATCCCCACATGACCATGGATCTGCCGAGCGGCACTCTCTCCAGCCATGGGCGCCAGGCGGTATGGACGCATGCGCTGCCGGACGTTCCGGAGGAGAACCTCTCCGGCATATACACCATCCTCAAGGACAGTCGGCATACGAACCATGCCTTCCTGTTCGAGGTCGGGAGCCGCGATGACGAGGGGCATGCGCGTCTCGAACTCATCACGGACGATGAACACCCGGAAGACGGAGACGATCTCTCCACGCTGCGTCTCCATGTCGATTTCGCCGTCCGCACGAGGGACGAGGAACCCATCCTCATGAGGTATCCCGAAGGCTCGATCATCCTACTGCGTCCCAGTCATACGCTCGATGACGACATCGACAGGGTCATACTCACCGAAGGCGAGGCGGTCGACACCGGCATGACCAGGAAGCAGGCCGAGGAGGTGCTGGGCATCCAGACCGGCCCGTTCCGCATGAGCGCGTGGCCCCTGGGCGGCTACGACGATCTCGAGATGGAACTCGGCTTCTGCATCGCAAAGCACGAGACGGACCGCGTCATAGTCCTCGTCATGGACACCGGCACTCTCGAACGGCCGGACAACGGCTACGCCGTCCTCCACGTCTCGGGGTCCAGGCTCTACTGGAACGACACCATCGCCGACGAGATGTGGGGAACGCCCCTGAGGCACGGCATCTGGATCGGCACGGGTATAGCCTGGCACGACGCCGGCGAGGACGGCGCCGAATGGGACGCAAGCTGGCAGCGGGCCACCATCGCCGACATGATCGAACACGGACTGACCGATGAGGAGGTCCTCGACCATCTGGCCGACACACTGGAACGGGACGTCACCCTGTCGGATCTACATGGCCTCTTCGCCGAGGATTGGACCATGCCGATGTTCGAGAGAATCGAAGGAGATCCCGATCGCGATCTGCAGCAGGCGGCCGCGGACTGGATCGATGGACTGATGACCGTCCTTCCCCAGATCTGGGATAAGACCATCAGCCAGCAGGAAATCCCGGGCGGAGGCCTTCTTCTTTCACTGCGCGTGAACAACCGCATCGCAGCGACCGCGACCGTCCAGAAGGACGAACGGTTCGGCGGCGTCCTCACCCGTTGGCTCGACGAGGATCCCAGGGACCGAATCTTCGATCGCGACATCTCGGAATGGCGAAGGTCCATGTCCGATGGATGAACCCACGACGCTCGAATTCGGAAACGGCCCGAGCTTCCCCGAAAGGCCGATGAAGGCCGAAGAGAGGAGGATAGCCCGGCGCATCGCCACGGCGATAGGCAGGCGATCCGGTGTCCAGCATGAATTCGAGGACGGTGACATCGTCGTCATCGTCGGATCATACGGATACATGGACGTCACCTGCCGCGCCGGCCTCCTGAAGGCCCCTTTCCGCACCAGACCGCTCTCCATCCAGGCATTCCAGAGGAAGTCCGCGCGAATTCCCGAGCAGGTCCTGTGGGAGGCATACGGAGAGACCATCGCCGAACTCATGACCTCGCCCGCCCGTGCGTCGGGCATGATGAGGGATCTTACGGACAGGATCGACAGGACCCTCACGGGAACCGGCATGGAGCTTCTCCGGTATCACCCGACGCAGGTCGGCAGGGAGAGCATCTCGGTCGAGGCTCTGATCAGAATGGTCGACACCACCCTCAATGACTGCGAGGCGGTCTTCCATCTGGAACACGGCGTCTCGAGATACACCGCCCGCAACTTCCAGAGCCTCAACCGAGAGGCGAATGCACAGGCACGACGAATCGCGAGACGTCAGGACGGACACGTCATCGATACGATCATGCACGCCGCCCTCGGGGCCATGACCGCGAGGGAGAAGCGCAAGCTCACCGAATTCATCCGCGATCAGGCCGGACGGGACCGACGCTACGTGCCCGAATACCGGAACAAGGAATTGGCCGACCGCGGACTGAACGTCCCGGAGGCCATCGAGACCCTCAAGGTCAAGGACGGCGTCATCTCCGGAAGGGTGAGAATATCTCACAACGCCACCTTCAACAGGAACAGGATGCTCGTATCGGGCCATCTGCCGCAGACCTTCATACAGAAGGCCATCGGTTCGCGGCTGGGTGACATCATCCAGCATCCATGGGTTCCCGGAGACGTCGTCATCGAGGAATGCAAGACCCACGCCGCCGATCGCACGGCCATCAAGATCGAGATCCCGCAGGTGCACTTCCCTTCAGGAATACCGGTTCCCGACAAGGAATAGACCAGGTGGTCCACCTCACGAGAGGAAAAAACAGGATGAATATCACA
Source organism: uncultured Salinicola sp. (assembly GCF_937921195.1). Lineage (NCBI taxonomy): Bacteria > Pseudomonadati > Pseudomonadota > Gammaproteobacteria > Oceanospirillales > Halomonadaceae > Salinicola > uncultured Salinicola sp. Next base: position 118,090 of record NZ_CALFQK010000099.1, on the reverse strand, counting down.
GAATTCCCTTCACAAGTGGCCATGGATGCTGGACAATTCGCATCCATGGGAAACCCGATAAGCACGGATCGCATGGCAAGGAGCTGCGTCGAGCTCCTCACCCGTCACCTCGGCCTCACAGCGGAGCAGGCGGGTGAGGTCCTGGACATGGACCCCGACCTCGTGAATACCCTCCGCAGACAGGCCGACGGCATTCCCGTCGTGATCCCCAGCCGATCCATGCCGAAGGTGGAGAGACTCTGCGCCATCCAGTCCATGCTGCTCTCCTGCTACACGGTTCCGAGCATGGTAAAATGGTTCCATGCCGTGCTCCCGGGGCGGTCGGACACACCGCTCTCGATCATCTCGAACGACAATCACGACGGACTCTCCCGCGTCCTGCAGGCCGCAATCGGCAGGGCCAGCCACTGAAGGGACGGGACGCCTCGATCACGGTCCTCAAGGACCAGACCACGGTGCGTCTCATACCCGCAGCGATCCTAGAGCCTCGCCTGCGTCTCGTCGAACACGGGAACGTCATCGAAGGGCAGGCCTTCGATCTCGGATCGATTCCCCTCGAAGGTCCGGGAACGCGCAGCAGGAAGGCAAGTCCCGCCCTCTCGAGGAAGGTGATGGACTCCTTCCACTACTCGACCATGGTCCGCAACCGCTTCAACGACGTGGGCGACAAGGGCGTCTACTACGCCGGCACCACTCTTCCGGCCGCGATCGAGGAGATCCGCTGGCACCTCGACAATGACGAGGGTGTCCCGTTCGACAAGACCCGGGTCTACCGGGCGGTCAGCGCCAAGGTGTCCGGCAGGTTCCTCGATCTGCGGGGCACATGGGAGATGGCGCTCCATCCGGACACGGAGAAGGGATATCCGGCCGGACATCGCATGGCGGCGAAGGCCCGCGAGGTGTGCGACGGCATAATCTATCCGAGCGCCAGGCATCTGGACGGCACATGCATCGCCGTATTCAATCCCGAGGCCGTCTCGGACATACGTCTCGGAAGATGCATATCCTTCGAGCCCATCAGTGAGCGCGAGGGCAAACAGCGTCGCTTCGGATACCGGATGCATGCCCAACCCCATGAGCTCGCCGCGGCCCAGGCGGCCTCACGCGCCGCCATGCAGCACGCCTGAACACCAGCAACGGAGAAACCATGGACCAGCAGTCACCCGCGATCGCGGGAATGATGGATATCGCGCGCAACGCAGCCGGTTTCTCCATTCCCGCCGTTGATCTCGCAAGACTCGAGAGGCACGATCCTTCGGACCCCTTCTCGCGGACTGCGATCTCCAAGGAGGTCTTCAACACCCGCTACTGGATGAACTTCAGCGCCAACTGCATCACCACTGCGGGGCAGCAGAGATGGATCGACGAGAAGGGCGAGAAGATCGAGACCCCGCGGCCGCTGACGATCTCCTGGTCCAGGGAGATGGGACAGAGGCTGGCGGACGACCTCACACGCAATGGATGGGAGGCCGTGCTCTCGACAGGCGGGACCGATCCCGTCGAGAAGGAACGTCTCAAGGTCGTCGTGCCAACCCATCACATGAGCGATCGCAATCGGTATCCGGGCCATATCGACGTGCACTACCTGATCATCCATGCATACATCAGGAACACCAGCGGCACGAGATCGGTGAGGACATTCCGGACAGACAGCATCGGACGTCATGACGCTGCCCGGAAGATAATCGAGCGCATCCGTGCGATCGACAACGCCATGCCGGCCGACCCCGATCAGGCGCTGGAGGAAGGCAGGAAGCACGCGGAGCGGGTCATGCGCGAGAGCTTCGCCTCCCACGGCATCCAGCCGAGGATAACCGACATCAGGAAGGCCAACGGAGACGATCTCACCTTCGACATCTGGCACACCATGACGAACACCCTCATGCAGGAATACGGAACACGCGATCAGGTGCGCTTCCATGGCGGGGATCCAGACGACCCCTGGAAGGCCTCGATATCCTCGTTCGGAAGCGGCATGCGGGAGGGTGACATATCCGCCGAAGCGAAACGGCGAGCGCAGATCGAGAAGAACGGGGGCCTCATGCAGACATCCCTCGTCCGTCAGCTCGTCGAGTCCCAGGGGCTGAAGCCGATCCCGCTGAGTTCCGACCACGGAGGCGGCACGAAGAGCGAGGTTTTCCACCTTCCCACCGATCCGCCGACGAAGGTCCGGATGTTCGTCAAGGACGGACGTCTCGAGGCCGAGGTGCACATAGGCAAGGACATGAGGATCACGACGGGCTCGATAAGCATCGACAACATCGATGTCCCGGAGGTATCCGTCAGAGGCCTGAAGGGAAAGCCACTGCGTGCGCTCATCGATCATCCCCTTGTGGCGGACGACATGGTCATAACGAGCATCACCCCGAAGGGGCTCGGGATAAGGGCCAGGATCAGAATGGGAAGCCACCGCGTGGACACGAGCGAAATCGATGAAGGATGACCGGACCGACATAATCGACCGTATAGAGGCGAGCAACGCCTCTCCGCAGGTCAAGGCGTTCTGCATCATGCTCATGCGTGACGCCATATCGCGCAAGGTGGAGGGGGACTTCAATCTCTACGGAGCCCTCTCTTCGCTCATGGACGACGACAGGTGGTCGCGCCTCTATCGCAACCCGACCAACGACAAGCACGCCTTCGTCCCGGTCATGCAGATCCTCGCCGCAGTCACGGGTGCGCGCATGAGCGGCCTGGTCAGCGAAGGGTGGCATCTCGACACATCGAGGAAATCCGAGAGGGAGATGAGGCGCCTCCAGAGGCGGTTCGACCGCGAAGGCTTCTCCATATCCGGGCATCCCGAATCTCGGGAATGCATCTTCGTCACGGTGGAGACCGACGAAGAGGTCCTCGTCGCCAATGTCTCCCTTCCGATCGAGGAGGGAAAGACCATCATGGTGATGAGCAGCAATGATGATGACGGGACCGGAGTGGAAGGCGAGATGACCGGTCTGAGGCCGACACCCGAGACGAGACTGAGGGTTCTCTCCGCAGGAAGGGCGACGGCGGTCGACATCACCGAGGAACTCGAGATCGACTGGATCACCCATAACTGATCCCGGATGCTTTGTGCATCGCGACCATCATCCTAAAACGAGACGATGCGCTCTCTGATCGCCCTCATGCTGCTGCTCATCGGATGGCCCTCGATCATCCATGCCCAGGCACATGCATCCTCCGAAGGCGATGGCATCGTCAGAATAGCCGTCCTCGACACCGGTGCGAAGATCCCCGATTCATACGAGCATGCCAGCGTGCGCTATTTCGATGCCAGACCCGGACAAGAGATATCCGAACAGCAGGAGGGGTCATACAGATCAGAGCACGGCACATGGGTCACCAACGCAATCCTCGAGCAATACGATCGACCGGTCGAGATACTCTCCTACAGGGTCGAGAAGTCATGCGTCGAGGAGGTCCGCTGCGAGATCAGCACGGCGACACTCGCGCGGGCGGCGGTCCACGCATCCAGGCAGGGTGCCGACATAATCCAGATATCCAGTTACGGACGGATAGATCCGGCACTGGAGAACGCGCTCGCCGAGCTGGCGGACAGGGGGATGCACATCGTCATGTGTGCCGGCAACGAGGGCGGATCATCTCCGCTTCTTCCTCTTGCTCGCCGCAATCCCAGCAATATCCACATAGTCGGATCCCTGGGAAGGGGCGACTCCCGCTCGTTCTTCAGTGCCCGCGATGACAGCAGGGACGAGCCCCTTCTGCGTTGGCGCCGCGGTGAGCGGGTCGCAAGCCGCACATCGACCGGCAGGATCAAGCACGTCACGGGGACATCCTACGCAGCATCCCTGATGACCGCGGATCTTGCAAGGGAAGTGGGCGGCTCGAGTGCCGTCCTCGCGGTGGCCCGGCCGGCACCGGTACCTGTCAATACGGATGCCGAGCCGGCCGCCATGAGTGTGCAGGACAGAATCGATACACGCGTCGCACTCGCCGAAGGCGGAGAGATATCCGTGTCGACATTGACGGCCGTCGAGAGGGCACGGCTGCATTCGAGGGCCATACGCCCGGAGGAACGGATGACCGAAGCCGTCGACCCTGCACCGCAGCTTCCGACCGAGAAAGAAGCGGCTGTCGGTATGCAGCGGACACGCAGTCGGGCCCTGAGACCCGACAAGGAGTGAAGTGGACACGGACGATCCACGGGCACAGTTCTGAAGGAATGGAAAATGGGCAGGATCATCAAGGAAGACGACTGGATCGAGCAGTATCGGCCGAAGCCGGCACCGCGTCCCGGTAGCGGATTCGATTTCGGCGACGGATGCACCCTCGTCGATGGAAGCGGTCCGGGAGATGCGCAATATCTGGAAGGATGCGGTGAGAGGCATGTCTGGACCGTCGTCGATGACGGAGAGTTCACGGCGATCTCTCCCGGTCGACACCACGTGAACCGGCTCGGATACATCGTCACCGAGAAACCCTGGGAAGACGATGTGGACGAAATCGAGATGGAAGACTGACATGAGCGAGGTATGGTGCAGGACCGAATGCCAGCCGGATTCGGAACTGCCTTGCATCCAGCACATCGTGATCACGGCACATGCCGATGCCGGTGAGGCCGAGGCCTGCCTCGGCGGTAACGCGCTTCGCGCATTCCACGAGGACCGCGATGGTCTACGTCTGGGACGGATGGTGATGCTGCGCTACGCCTCCCCGAAATTCACCCTCGACGGCATGGACGGCGATGATCTGGACACCGTATCCCAGGTCGACGAGGAAGGTCGGGAGATCGTCGGGGCCATGATCAGGGCCGACGCCGTCACCGGCTCCCGACCGAGCTGCGGTCTCATCATGGGAAAGTCGATCCACGTCGTCCCCTCCGTTCGCGGACAACGCGTCATGACAAGGCTCCTTCAGGAGGCGCGTCGACTTCATGCGGGAATACCGTTCCACTATGCGCATCGAGCGATACCGCAGGAAGGTTCGTGCTACCAACCGGGATACGAAGCCCGCATGGAACGGCTTCGTGACGGATACCTGGCCGCAGGAGTCGATCTCACGGTCCCCGATCCTGACTCGTGGCCGGAGATAATGACGGCCTACTGGGACGGTCTCTCATCGGCAGTGGACGAATGCGTCATCGACTGGACGAGGACCATGCCCATGATCACGGATCGCCTCACACTGGATCGCGCTGCGTGATCTACCTGACGATCCTCATGAGCGCGGTCCTCAGCGTTCCCGTCGCCCTTGCCTTCAGGGGATACGGACCCAAGGCCATGGCCATCGCCGGCATCACCAACTTCGCTGCCTACATGCTCGGCCTCTGGCTGCTCGGAGCCTTCGCCTAGGTCCTGACCCGCAGAATGGAGAGGTTCAGTCCTCCGACCGTCACGACGGAGCCGATAAGGGCTACGAAGAAGGAGGCGACCGATATGTCTCCCCCGAACAGCACCGGCATTCCGAAATAGGGTATGAGGACCAAGGTCGCCAAGAGCGATCCGAGCATGCCCATGGCGATGTTGAGCAGCATGTGCCTGCGATATCCAAGAACAGCCCACGCCATGTAGCCTATGGCGCCGCCCGCAGCGGCAAGAAGCAGAACACCCATCTTCACGATTCCTTCCGTTTGACGAGAAGGCGTCGAGCTCGAGAAGGCCCGTGACGCCTCCTCCCATCTCGAAATCCAACCCCCAATGATACCGGGGGTTCCGGAAAAGGAACCAGACATGGCCTATCAGACCAAGGACCTTCCGAAAGGCGAAGAACGCGGGTTCTCCTGGGTGCGCGTGGTCGGCGAGAACGGCAGACGCTTCCATTTCGCCTTTCCACCCGGCACTGCCATTCCGGATGAGGTCGACTTCGGCGATCAACGCTATCAGGGCACCAGAGGCCCTTTCCCCTTCTCCGGCAAGGATTTTCCGGAACAATCCTGCCTCAGGGATCAGGTGGGGCTGTCGGAATTCGATTGGCACAAATGGCTCGACGAACTGGTTCCGCGACCGGATTCATGCGAGATAGAGATAGAGATCGTCTACATGCGGAAGGACATCAGGCTCCATGCCACGACTTACCGCCGCGGACGCGTCGAGACCGTCACGAAGAGAATCGACGGCGAGAAGGACATCGTGCCCCAGATCAAGGACGCCTACGGATACTTCGAGAGAAACTGCCCCGCCCCCACCGACGAGGAGCGCAAGGCGATCGCGATAAGCACCGTCGGCCAGGCGATCCTCCACCGCATCAAGAAGGAGGGCCTCGATCTGCTGAGGGACTGGCACGCGAGGATGGAGGAGAGATACTGGGGCGACACGTCCTACGGATACCCCGCCCTGTCTCTCGACGGCATCCTCTTCGAGAAGGACGGTATCAGCAAGGTGGTCTTCGACCGGCGGGCGGAGCACCGGCAGATACTCGTCGCCATCGATTTCGCCGGAGGTCATTCCTATGCCGAGGACGACAAGGGTGCCACCACGATCGTGAAAGGCGAATACGGCGAGACGATCGTGTCCGGGGCCAAGGGCAGGCCGTTGTCGGTCTATCTGGGTGTCCCAGGAGCAGAGGAACAGATGATCCGCGTCTCCAAGGCCGAGCGCGATCCGCCGTCGATCGGCTCCAACCCCAACCACCGCATGAGACTGAGGTCCAGCATCGAGAACGTGGCGCTGGAGATACCCGAAGGAACAGAGGACAGCGATGATCAGGTCATGGATGACCTGAGGGAGCTCATCGGACCCGATGGATACTTCATGCGGGCGGAGGACGGAGTGATGACCCATCTCTCCATGTTCGACGCACGCACGATGAGACGCGTGCTCTCCATCCTCAAGGCCGATAGACAGGTCGGTCTAGAGGACCACGGAGGACCTCAGATCAGGTTGAAATCCCCCGGAGGGCACATATCGATCGACTACGCGAAGGACATCGCCCTTCCCTCCCCCGACGAGATATACGGAGCAGCCGCATGAGCACCTACATCGGAGGCTACCGAGCCGGACTGGGAGTGGTCCGGGTCCATCAGATCCTCATGGGCATGAGAGACGTCATCGCCGAGATCGGCGGCAGGAAGATCGACAGCGAGATCGCGAAGGCGACGGCCGATCGGTTCGACAGGATCAGCGTCGGCAGGATCGAGCCGCCAGAGACACCCATGGTCGCACGGGACATCGCTTCGGACGTGTTCCGTGAGATAGATCAGCGATTCCTCGATATCGCCAAGAGCGGATACCGTGATCCGAATGTCGACACCTCATTCGACGTCTGGCTCTTTCCCGACGGCGAATGCACGCTCCTCATTCCCAACTGCGAACAAAAGGAGATGGTGGAGCTCCTGAAGACGGAACTCGCACTGGAGGACCATCACTGGCAGAACTCCACCGACCGCCCGGAGGACGTCAGCGCCGCCGACTGGAGCCGACGGCGCGAGGACTGGGACCGGGTCATGCCCAGCGGTGTCCCGGCGAACACCTGCCTGACCTACAGGCTATTCGACGGGCGTCCCTGGATGCACACGGATCGCGAACGCATGTGGAAACTGACCCCCTCCCGGGACGAGCGCATCCGGCGGCTCGCAGAGGATATCCACATCACGGACAACTGGGACAAGGAACGAGGTATGAGCCAGGCGTTCGATCTCATGGAATCCTATCGCTCCGACGACAGCGCCAGGAAGGCCTCGGAAGACGCCATAAGGGAGGCCATCATCGACATAGATCCCGAAAGCCCGGTCCGGTTCCGCCTCGCATAGCCAGCGTTTCCCTTTTCCGGTGATCCATCCTAAAATGGACACAGGAGAAGACCATGAAGAGCCAGATCAGGCCACGACGGCGGAGCAGGGGGCTGATAGTCCTCGCGATCGCCTGCGCGGCCCTGACCGGCACCATCGGCGGTGCGATCGGGGGAGCAGCCGGTGCCTATTGGGTGGTGGAGCGGATGGCCAAGCCGCGGTTCGCACCCAAGATCAAGAATGCCGTCGTCTCCTACGAGATGCCTTCGGACGGAGCCCGTCCCGTGGACATCATCGGCATCAACAAGGCCGGCACACCCCTCAACCCGTGTCTGATCGCCTTCCTCGACGAGCAACGCGACATCCTGCCAAATGCCGACTGGTCCACCGTCAGGATAAATCCCTACTTCAAGATCGAACCCGACATCATCACCGAGATGGCCTTCGCGCGGGGAGCCGCCGCCATCACGAGACGCAACGAGATCTACGTGCGAGTGCCCGACGCCACCGAGGGTCTCAACGGCATGAACGAGCGACTGATGTTCCATGAGCTCGTCCATGTCGACCAATACGCCTCGGGACGGATGGATCTGCCGGACTACGCCGCCAGCGCGGCATACAGCTATGCCAATGGCTCCGATGCCCACGACAACGCCTACGAGTTCGAGGCCCGTGATCTCGAACTGGAGCTCGTCGAGCGGTGGGTGCGCAGCCCGCAGCGACTCGACTGTCACAAGGACGTACCCAAGGACGGGAAGCGCGCCGCGAGCGAGAGACCGCACGGACAGTATGCGATCTACAACCGCGACAGGCAGGAATACGAGATCATACAGCACACCGCTCATGAAGGACGCGGCTTCCCCATCGTCAGACCCGACGAGGAGGCGGGTCGATAGAAGGCGGCAAGGAAGGAAAAGACATGTCAGAACGACGCGTGGTCGACATCGGACCTGCGAGGCTCATACTGGGCGATGCCTACCAGGAACGCCCCAATCTCGGCCGCAGGGACGCGGACATCATGGATCCGCCATATCTCATAGCCACCAGCGGCGGTGGGAAGCTAAGGAAGAGCAGGACCTACCTCAACGACTTGGCCGACCAGGGTCTCGCCGACGACTTCGATCATTCGATCATCAACGGACTGCTGTGCGGATCGGCATCCGTGTTCTGCTCGAACGACCAGCTGCCCACCCTCCTGCCTTACCTCAACGGCACCTTCCACCGATTCGCTCTCGGGTTCATCGCCAAGCGTAATCCCCTTCCCTTGGGGAACAAGAGTCTGCTTTCAGATGTAGAGCCAGTCATCCGATGCTGGAATCCCGGATACCATCCCATCGGAGAGATCATGGACCGTCGAAAGGGCCTGATCCTGGATGCGGACGCATACGATGATGCCTGTTTCGTCGAGAACATCGCCGAGGAATCCAAGGTCGCGCCGTCCAAGACCTTCGGGCATCCGACGGTGAAGCCGCTGGAGATCATGCGGCGCCTCGTCCGGACGACCAACGGCGAGGAGATCGTCGATTCCTTCATGGGGACCGGAACGACCGGTGTCGCCTGCATCCTGGAAGGCAAGCGCTTCATCGGTATCGAGAAGGACGAGAAGCACTTCGAGACGGCCTGCAGGCGTATCGAAGACGCGCTGCGCAGTCTCGAGGCCACATGAAAACATGATGCAACCTGCGAAAATGTGGTAGACTCCATCCTGAAACCACATATTCAGGAGAGCCCGCGTGGATCCGGTACAGAGCGCCAAGACCTTCATCCGTCAATACGAGCGTCTTGAGGATCTCGACATGATGGCGAACGCCAAGGCGGGCGAGGCGAGACGAACCCACGATTTCGTCCGCATCGACCTGCCTCTCATGATCGATGCCTCGGAAGGACGCGATCCTCGCACGCGCGACGATCTGCACCCGCGTCAGGAGGCGCTTCTCGAGCTCTCACCCGCCGACATGTCGAATCGCATCAATTCAGACATGGAAACGGCACGCAGGGTCCTCGGCTGGAATGCACCGTTCGCCAAGGACGAGACCAGGGACTTCATCCTCGGCAAGGAGACCTTCACGCACGAACTCCGCAACGACTTCGTCGCGAAGCAGGAGATGCACCGCGATGCCGATCGCAGCGCCTCCTACGTGAACAGCCCGGAATCCCCACTCGATCCGGAGATGTTCGAGCAGGTCCGCTCGCAGGAGGCCCATGGAGGCTACTACCGGCCGGGTGACAGCGTGATCGCACCGCCCCGGGACAGGCAGCCCGACGAGGATCCCTTCTCCTTCTCCTCGAAGAAGATCGAGGAGGTGATGCTCTCGAGAGTGAGCCAGGATTCCCCCTCCTACTATTCCAGTTACAGGCTCGAAGGCGAGACCGACTACCGCAAGAGGTCGGAACTTCTCGACCCCCGGGGCACACAGCACTCCTATGGCGTCATCGCCGAGGGGGCGGGGCGTCTCTACTACATCGAGACGGAATCCCCGTTCGGACCGGTCGAACCCGAGAACATGGTCGCACGCGAGATAGCGGGCATCGAGAAGACCATGGTCGATCGCATCGAGAGAGACATACTCGACGATCGCAGCGACGCCCTCCAGAACGGCCTCTACACGCAGGAGGACATCCACGGACCGCAGATCGTGCCAAAGGACATGCGTGACGTACTCGGATTCGATTCCGCGACCAGAGAGCCGATCGCGGGTGAATTCACCTATCACGGGGTCGACGGCCCGAACGACAGGACCGGACCGATCGTCATCGAGGCCAGCTCCTGGCAGTCGGGTGCGGGAGAGGACGAGCGAGGGTGGGCCACCAAGGTGATCCGTGCCCATCTCGAGAAATACGAGTTCCCGTCCATGAGTATCGCCGAGAAGAGCGCCAAGGACCGTCTGAGCGGCATGAACACCATCAACGAGCCGCGCACGGAGACCATTCGCCACACCAGCCAGCAGATGGCCATCGCCGCCCAGATGGGCCGGGGAATGTGAGATCAGCGGGGCCTGCCCATCCTCTCCACCAGGAAGATCTCGCAGGCCCCGTCTCCTTCGTCCAGCCGTGTCATCGATGTCCGCATCATCCCTCCATCGGCGCGGCGCGCATCGACCAGATAACCCGAAAGACGCACTACCTCGCCTTCCTCCACATTCATGATGTCCCGTGATATCGAGGCGGACGAAGGTACGATGTGCCAGTTCGCCGAACCATGCCGGAACACCGACACGTCGATCGGTTCCGGGTCTCCCTTCTGCGACGGCACCTCGTATCGCCAGGAATAGCGGCGCCAGGGCTGCTGGATGCGGAATTGACTGCGCACGCCGAGCCGGGCGGCATCGCCCCACGCCACTGCGAGATCGACAGGGGAATAAGCGGACAAGGGATCATCCGCCCTCGTCTCGTATTCTCTCCTCGATAGCACCAGGACCTCCGCGTCGAAACGAGCGACGCGTATCAGACCTCCCTGCTCGATGGATTCCGCGGATCCTTCCCCGATCTCCACCTGGTGCGGATCCGGAAGAGGCCCGTCCCATGGGGACGAACATCCCGCCAATGCAATACCCGACAGAAGAATGAGGATGCGTTCCATCCTCCCAGAAAGGAAAAAACATGACCGAAGTCAATCTCAACGAGAACGGTGACGCCATCTTCGAGATCGTGACCACAACGAGAGTGATCGCACCCGCCGGCACCACATACGAGGAGTTGCCCGGAGGGCATGGCGCCCTGATCCTCCCCGACGGGACGCGTATCAAGAGCTTCGTCGTGTTCGAGCGCGGTGAGGAGGAGGACCTCGACCACGAGCAGATGCTCGAACTGGGATGCGAGGCCGAGGACATCTCGCGCGTCATCACGGAACGGGACTGAACGATGCGCGTCCACGAGGCCCAGGTCGTCATCGCCTGCACCTACAGACGGACACCCGACGAAGACGATCGCGGATTTCCCGATCCTCCCGACCCATGGGCGGGTGAATGGTCGATCAAGGACAAGGCCGCGGTCTCGGTCCACGACGATGCCCACGAATGCCTGATCGTCTACGAAGGCGTTCTTTCCGTCTGGGAACCCAACCGCGCAAAGGCGATCGAACGAGTCGAGGAATGGTGCAAGACGCTGTCCTGGAGCGAGACCGCACCGCAGCGGTTCGTCGCGGATCGATGGAACCGCAAGGACATCAGCGTCGTCTCCTGTCGCATCACCGGCACGAGGAAAGTCTCCATGGCGCACTCCATAGGACTTCCCTGGAGTCTGCTGGCCGATCCGACGCTATCGATGCACGGCAGTTCGGTGAAGCAACGATACAATTCGGTCAGGATCGACATCGCTCTCCAGGCGCTGCACGATCTCTATGTCAGCGCGGAGGGATACGACGAGGACGATCGCTGGGTGACATGGACCACCAGAGGCCTCCTGAGCGGCGGATGCCAGGAGCACGGCTTCGGCTACGGATGGAAGGTCGCTCCCGTCACTTCCCTGGACAGCATAGGCAGGCGCTTCCAGTATGCCCTGATGGCAAGAGGGCGTGAGGCCAGCCGGCGATGGAAGTCGGAGAACGGCATCACGCACGACGGGGCACATGTCCTGTCCCGAGCCGTGCCACGGGAGACGAAGGAGGGGACAAGTGCATCCGCGATCCAGACCCTCATGTCGATGAGAGGATGCCGCCTCGGGCACCAGCTGAACGGGATGCATCCAGGAGCGCGGATCATAACTGATTTCGGCATCGGCCTGACCGGGGAGGGAATCGTCGTCATGATGTCCTACGGTTACCAGGGGTCGTCCTGGACACAGATCCTGGCCAGTAGCCGGCTGGGCGAGCCGTTCATGGAAACACTCTCTCGGGGTGCAAGGCTCGCCAACGCACTCGTCCCCGATGCGAGACAACAGGTGTCGGATCTGGCATGGAAGAGAAGAGACGAGGAAAGGGAGAGGGAGTATGCATAGGAAAGTCGCACTGCTGGCGACCATGGCGGCCGTGACGATCGGTGCTGCGGCAGCAGCCGTCGCATTGATGGCGCTGAGCCGTCTCGACATCGACTTCGACGACATCGACTGGGGATGATCCTGGCAGGGGTGTTCGGACTCGAACCGAAGGCCTCTGGTTTTGGAGACCAGCGCTCTACCAACTGAGCTACACCCCTTCAGGATTTCTGGTCGGGGAGACAGGACTCGAACCTGCGACCCTCCGGTCCCAAACCGGATGCTCTACCACCTGAGCTACTCCCCGATAAACGGAAGAGCACGATTTCGCTGTCTGGTCTGGGAATTCTAACCGGACACGCTACCGACAGACGCGGGGCGTGCGGTCCCGCGTCTCAGTGGCTCGGTCGCCAGGGGAGGTTCCGGTTCGTGAACATGGCCGGCAATATGACCCGATGTCGGCTCTTCGTCAACACTCTAAATTCGTTAAGGGAAAAAGAACCCATCCTGTTAATAGGCTGTTTACCTCGTCCTCATTTTGAGGCTAGCATTCGTCGGGCGGGCAATTCCGCCCGTGAGCTACAGAAAGGTCAACACCATGCGTGAACTCAGCCAGGACGAACAGCGTCAGGTCGCAGGCGGAACCGGCAACACCGGCGCCAACGGCGGAGTCATCGGCTAAGACCGATAACCGGACCAAGTCCGACAACGAGGGGCGCGGGACCACGGTCTCCGCGCCCCTTTCCTTTTCCCCGTGCAAATCGTCTCACGGAGCGGCTTAGGGAAGAGGCGCGGATCATCCTATAAGCGCCCCATGAGCGACGACGAACTCTTCCGGAACAAGGCGGTCGAGGCCCAGAACGTGATGAACGGGAGGGTCCGTGTCGCGCCGCCGACGAGTTGGACGGCGACCACCGTGTTGTTGGGCGTCATCCTCGCCGGAGCCATCGCCTTCGCCTCCATGGCGACCTTCTCGCGCACCGTCGAGGTCAAGGGATCTCTCGATACCGTCGCGGCATCCATGCAGATCGTCGCTCCGGCACGAGGCAGGGTCAGGCTGTCGCACCGACAGGGGGACGATATCGAGGTGGGCGAGACCATCGCGGTGACAAGGCTGGAGACGCTGTCCGGTGATGACGGTCAGATCGATCGACGCAGGGACATTCTTCAGAGTGAGATAGATGATGCCCGAAGGAGGGCGGATGCCGCACGTCAGGCCGGAGAGGCTCGGGCAAGCGCGAACATCTCACGGGCCCGCGCGGCGCGACAACGCGGAGACGCGCTGGCATCCCAGCTCGAGCAGGCCCGCCGACAGACAGCGGTCGCGATCACCGATCTGGATCGGGCGAGGAGCATCGCGGAAAGGGGCTTCCTCTCCAAGAGGGATCTCGAGTCCCGCGAATCGGAAGTCAGCCGCAGGCGCCAGGAGGAGGCGCGCATAGCGGAGGAGATCGCGCGGGCTCACGGGGAGGCGCTGGAAGCCGAGGCACTGGCAACCCAGGCAAGGAGCGAATCCGTTTTCAGCGCCGAGGACGCACTGCAGGCCGCGAGTCGCGCACGCAGGGATCTCGCCGCTGACGAAGCCGTTCGCGAAACCCGTCACGACAGTGACATCGCAGGACGGATAGCCTCCTTGCCGGTCAAGGACGGGGAGACCGTCGATGCCGGACAGATCATCGCCATCGTCGTCCCGGAGGAGGACGACATGGTCGCGGTCATGCGGATGCCGGCCGGCTCCATGTCCGACCTCAGGGAGGGCCAGGAGATAGGCGTCTCGGTGGATGCATACCCCTATCAGACTTACGGGATGATCAAGACCAGGATATCGAGGATATCGAGGTTCGCAGTGGAGGGAAAAGACGGGCCCGAATACGAGATAGAAGCCAACATGCCGAAGACGATGATGGTCTACGGCGAACCAGTGGCGCTCCTTCCCGGTATGACCCTGACGGCCAGGATCACCACACGCAGGAGATCCATCATGGAATGGATCCTCGAGCCTCTCTATGCGGTCGGCAGACGATGAGCGTGCGTAGCGACATCCTCAAGGACGGTCCCATCGTCACCCTCAGACGCACGCGCAGGATCAGGACCATCCAGCAGACCGAGGTAGCCGAGTGCGGCATCGCCAGTCTGGCGATGATATCCGCCTACTGGGGCAAGGATCTCGGCATGGACGAGATGAGGCGCCGCTACCCGGTGACCTCCAGAGGGACGAGCCTGTCCGATCTCACCCGGATCGCCAGTTCGCTCCATCTCTCCACCAGGTCGTTGAAGCTCGAGATGGAGCATCTTCCCGAACTGTCCTACCCCGCCATCCTCCACTGGGGCATGAACCACTTCGTGGTCGCCGAGAAGGAGAAGGGCGGAAGGCTCTACATCCACGATCCCGCCCACGGCACGGGGTCCTGGCACGGTCGCGATTCGATCGATCGAAACTTCACCGGCATCGCGATGGAGGTCGAGCCCTCATCGGACTTCGAGCCCGAGACCCAGCGCCGAAGGCTCGGGCTGAGCGAACTGTGGGGAAGGGCCGAAGGTCTGGCCGCCACCATACTCCAGGCACTCGTCCTGTCCCTGGTCCTCCAGGCGTTCGTGCTCGCATCACCCTATTTCCTGCAGGTCGCCGTCGACGAGGCGATCCCGGCCGACGACACCGACTTCATCACCGCGCTGGGTCTGGGTTTCGCAGGGTTCGCCGTGATAACGGGAATCGCCTACGCCATGAGGGGCTTCGTGCTCCTGTCGGCCGGCACCATGCTATCCTATGCGATGTCGACCAACGTCGCCAGGCACATGCTCAGGCTGCCCGTGTCATGGTTCGAGAAGCGGAGCGTCGGAGACGTCCTCTCCCGCTTCCAGTCGATACAACCGCTCAGACTCCTGATGACGGAAGGAATGTCCGCAGCATTGCTCGATGGACTGATGGCCGGTCTCACGCTGGTGGCAATGATCGTCTACTCACCGATGCTCGCGACAATACCGATCGTCTCGATCGCAATATACTGCCTGATCAGATGGTTCACCCTCGACAGGGAAAAGGCGACGGAAGCGGAATCGATCATCGCCCTCGGGCGTGAGCAGAGCGCCATGATCGAGACCCTCCGCGGAATGACCACCATACGGCTCGCAGGACGTGAGTCCCTCAGGCAGGCCGCCTGGCAGAACAGGCTCACCGACCTGCTCAGCGAGCGGTACGCGCGCGAGAAGATAAAGACCGTGCAGCAGGCCGGCGGACACATGCTCGAAGCCATCGAGACGGTGGCCGTGGTCTGGTCAGGGGCGTTCCTCGTCATCGAGGGCGGCTTCTCGATCGGCATGCTCTTCGCCTTCGCCGCGTGGAGACTCCAGTTCTCGCTCGCGGCCAGGAGGGTCGTCGATCAGGGTGCGGAGTGGCGCAAGGCCAAGCTTCATCTCGCACGACTCTCCGACATCGCCTTCTTCGCTCAGGATCCGGGCTTCGACGAGCCGGAGTTCCAGCGCGACCCCCTGGAGGGCCGGATCGAACTCAGGGGCGTATCCCACAGATACGGGGAGTTCGAGGCCGACGTCCTGCAGGACATCGATCTACTGATCGAGCCGGGAGAGAACATCGTCATAACCGGGCCGAGCGGCAGCGGTAAGAGCACACTCATCAAGATAATCCTCGGTCTGGTGGATCCGACCGGAGGAGAGGTGCTCGTCGACGGACAGCCTCTCTCGCGATACGGTCGCAGGGCCTACCGATCACAGGTCGGAGCAGTGCTGCAGGAGGACACCCTCTTCACAGGGTCAATCGCGGACAACGTGAGCGGCTTCACCGGATCCGACCCCCAGCGCGTCCGAGAGGCGCTTGCGGGAGCATCGGTCCTCGAGGATGTCGAGGCGATGGCCATGCGCGAACACACTCTCGTGGGGGACATGGGGTCGACGCTGTCCGGAGGGCAGAAGCAGCGCATCCTCATAGCCAGGGCCCTCTACCAGAAGCCACGGATACTCATCCTCGATGAAGGCACGTCGCATCTCGATGCTGCGCATGAGTCAAATGTTAACGCAACTCTGGGAGCGATGGGGATCACCCGGATAGGGATCGCCCATCGCCGAGAGACCATAGAGGCCGCCGACCGGATCGTGACGATCGGGGGCGGCAGGATCGTAGAAGACAGAATTTCAGATACAAGGTGCTGAAGGGAAAACCCTTTCGGTGCCACAGAACCGAAAGGACCCGACATGCAGATCCTCAGAGCGCATGCCATCAAGAAGGCCGACAACATCGCCTATGCCATGGCGTTGATAGTCGCCCTCCTGTGTCTCGCCATCGGCTTCGGGACACAGATCGACGACATGCTCCGCGAACAGCGTCAGCAGATCCACAAGAAGGAGCCCACCGGGAAGATCGGCATCATCGCCATCGACGACCGCAGCATCGAACAGATCGGTGCCTTCCCATGGTCGCGCGCGACGCACGGGCGATTGATCGATAGCCTCCAGGGCTCGGGCATCGAGCGACTGGCCTTCGATGTCGCCTTCGTCACCGAATCACAGGATCCAGCGGCCGACGACAAGCTGGCCGCCGCCATCGGCGATTCGAATTTCCCGGTCGCCCTCGCGCTCCCCACCATCGACAGCGGCGACGTGGACAGCTCCGCCATGCAGGGCAACCATCCGATCGACAAGTTCACCGACAGGGGCGGCGTTCCGGTCTCCATCTGGTTCGAGATGAACGGCGAAGGCGCGGTCGAGGACATCCCGACGGGCTGGATGATCGACGAAAGCCTCACCCCGACAATCTCCGGATGGCTCGCCGACGTCCCGACACGGGTCGCCACGCTACCGATCGACTGGAGCATCAACGATCGGAACATGCCCACCTATTCCTATTCGGACATCCTCGAGAACGGTCCGCGACCGGAGATGGAGGGGATGTCCCTCATCGTAGGAGCGCACAGTTCGATCCTGGGCGATTCCTACGCGATCCCGGGTGGACGCATCACCCCGGGAGCCCGCATCCACGCAGTGGGAGCCGAGACCCTCATCAACGGGGCCATGCCGGTCGCTCCGGTATACGCGGCCGCCCTGGTCGCGCTGCTCCTGGCGGCCACGGCAATGCTCACCAGCCAGACCTACAAGCACTATGTCACCTACGGCGCAATCCTGGCCCTCCTTCCCATCGCGCAATGGGAGCTGGCCCGCAACGAGATCGTGGATATCAGCGTCGGATCGGCGATGGTCACCATGGTGTTCCTCCTGGCAGTCACGGCTCTGATCCACATGATCCGTTACTTCTACAGCCGGATGACACAGAACGAGGGCACCGGCATTCCCAATCTCACCGCCATGAAGCTCGGGTCGCACGATCTCGGATCCACTCTCGTGATGAGCATCAAGAACCATGTCGACATCATCTCGGAGCTGGGCCCCGAGGGGAGGGACCGCGTGATGGCAAAGGTCGCCAAGATGCTCGAGATGGGAAGCAACGGGCGGGCGATCTACCAGGTCGACGCCTCCACCTTCGCCTGGCGGGGAGGCAACGACATCGAACACGAGGTCACCCAGATCGAGAGCCTGCTCGTCATGCTCCGGAACGGCGTGAGCTTCGGGAACGGGAAGATCGACATCCACGCCGTCGCGGGAATCGAGAAGGACCAGACGCTCGGCATCGAACGGGCGGTCTCCAATGCGGCCATCGCGTCCAACCGCGCCGCCGAGCGCGGCATCTCCTGGGAGATCTACGAAGCCCATGACACCGAGGAGATGTGGAAGATCAGCGTGGTCTCCGAGATCTCCACCGCCATCGAGAACGAGGATCTATGGGTCGCCTATCAGCCTAAGGTCGACAGCAGCGACGGCACCATCATCGGCGCCGAAGCCCTCGTGCGCTGGAAGCACCCGACACGCGGTGACGTGAGGCCCGATGCATTCATCCCTCTGCTCGAGAAGGCGAACCGCACCGACGATCTCACGCGCTTCATGCTCAACCGTGCCGTCAGCGACTTCAGTCAGATGCCCGGCTGCACGGTGGCCGTGAACGTCTCGCCGCTCATGATCGGAACCGGTAGGCTGTGCGCCATGGTGAAGGAGGCCATCGCACGCAGCGACTTCGATCCGTCCTGCCTCACGGTCGAGGTCACCGAATCCGAGCGCTTCACGCGGGAAGAATCGATCAGGGAGCTGGAGGACATCAAGGCTCTCGGCGTGAAGATCTCGATCGACGACTACGGGATGGGCAATTCCACGGTCAACTACCTCAAGATCCTGCCGGCGGACGAACTGAAGATCGACCGGTCCTTCATCTCCAACATGCTCACCAGCCACAGCGATCGTATCGTGGTCGGCTCCACCATCCGGCTCGCGCACGAGATGGGCCTGAAGGTCGTCGCGGAAGGGGTGGAGAGCGCCGAGATACAGGCCTGCCTGCGCGAGATGGGGTGCGACTTCATCCAGGGCTACCACACCGGCAGGCCCGTGTGCATCGAGGAGTACATGGACTTCTCACGCATCGTCAATTCCCATCGGAGGAAGACGGCCTGAGGAAAAACGATCCCGGCCACTTGGCCTAACAGCATCGGACGTCCTAGAATACGCCCCTGAACACAGGACAGGGGAAGACGTTGATAAGGGTCGCATCCGATAATCGGGACAATCTGCGCTTGCGCTGGAAGGGTCACAGACTGGACGTGACGATGGAGAATGACGGATATCCCGTCATGACCCACGGCCTGGTCAAGGAGTATCGCGATCTCCAGACGGGGTTCTCGGACAAGCCCGATACCGCTCCGCACTGGATGGTCGTCTCCTCGCCCTCCGGCAACGGCTTCTGCTACGGGGGAGACGCGGGGCTCCTCATCCGCAGCGTAAGGAACGGAGACAGGACCCTCCTCCACGACTACGCGCATGACTGCATAGACATGCTGCTCGACAACCTGAACGGTGCGGACGCCGATGTCATAACCATCGGTGTGGTCGACGGAGATGCCTTCGGTCTCGGATTCGAGGCCGCCATGAGCTTCGACTACCTGGTGGCGACACCGCGTTCGCGCTTCGCCTTCCCCGACACAGAGTTCGGTCTCTTCCCCGGCATGGGCGCTCAGATGTTCCTCTCGCGGAAGATCGGCATGGCCGCGGCGAACCGCATGATCAACGAGGGCATCGTCACCGGAGCCTCCGACATGTGCGACCATGGCATCGTGACACACATGTCGGAGCCCGACGATATCGAGGCCACGGTGGGAGGCATAATCAAGCGCAACGAATCGCGTCGGAGCGCGATACTCTCAGCTAGGAGGGCCATGTCGAGAGCGTGCCCCATCGGTGAGAGCGATCTGCGCGACATCGTGGACATCTGGGTCGACAGCACCATGAAGACCAGCGGCGAGAACCTCGATCGCATCGAGGGCGCCATGAGGAATCCGGGGAACGCTAGCGCGATCTGACCATGCAGGGTCGATACGAGAGCGGCCGGGGCCCCGAAGCCGAACACGAGGTGGCGAGACGGCTCGAGTGGGATCCCTCCATTCTCCTCGCCCACTCCATCGCCACGATTCTCATCGTGGCCTGTGGCTCCCTGTCCATCTTCCTGTCAGAAGGGCCGGTCCTCGATCTCGTGGGAGCCGGATGGAGAACAGGTGCCGCTATCCTGCTGTGCTCCGCCGGTCGAACGGCCATGATCTCATGGAGGAGATGGAGCCGTGTCATTCCATCTCCCTCCTCCTTCCTTCTCCACCGCCTGCGCAGACTGGCACCGGTCCATCTCGTATCGTTCTCCCTGGTGGTCGCCGTGGTGTCGGCCTTCTCGCTCATGGGTATGCCGGATGAGGCGAGCTCCACGGGAGTCGCTCTCAACATCATTCCTCTCTGGCCCAACGCCTTCGCCGCACAGAACAATCCCTCCTGGTTCGTTCTCCAGGCACTGATCATCGGAAGCATCGCCGTCCCCGTCGTGTCCATGCTTCGAAGCGTGGCATCCAAGGTTCTGATCATCATCGTAATCGTGGCGACGGGGTCGGTCGTCCCCGAAGGGACGATATGGTCCGTCACGACCTTTCTGACCGCGACCTTCGTCATCGGAGCGCTGATAGAGAAGCAGGAGGGCTTGAGGCCCATGGCCCGGGCAGGGTTCCTCATCTTCTCCACGATACTGATGACAGCGGGTCAGGCCCTGTCCGAATTCCCCTCGCTCGGGACTTCCGGATCCATGGTCACAGCAATGGGGGCGGGTCTTCTCATCGCGACGATCCCCGCGGTCGGAATGATCGGCTCCATCAGGAAGCTGACCCGATACGCATATCCCGCCATCATGCTGCACTACCCCCTCCTGCGTTTCGGCGCGGTGACTGGCGGCCCTGTCAACGTGACGACCTCGGTCCTTGCCTTCATCATCCTCACATACGCAGCAGGACGCCTACTCGAGAAGCCCCACGCCAGGCAGAACCTGCGCAGGGCCATGATCCAGGAAGCCGGGCATAGAGCCATGGGCGACGAAATCACCGGGCTTCCATATCATCCTGAAAAAGGCGATAATCCGGGTGGACCGGAGAAGAGGAGTCGCGGGTCATGAGAAACAGGAAAGACGTCTACGGAGATCCCAGCGGGCGTGTGTTCGTAGCCCCGTTCGAGGACGAGGACGAAGAAGCCGCCTGGGTTGAGCAGGAAAAGCGCATAATGGAACAGCGGCCGCGTGCAGACGAAAGGCCGATCGCCGCCTGAGGAGCGCGGCGGCATACAGATACAGGACGGAAATACGGATGACAAAGAACGCGATCGCCATGGTCATGGCGCTACTGCTGGCCGCCTGCTCCTCGGAGGCGGAAGATCAGCAGGCAGCCGAAAATCCATGGACCGCGCAGGCAGGCGGCGCCGGGCAGTCCCAGGCTCCTTCCCAGGATTCCGCCGAGGACGAGGAAGGCGAAGACGGGGAAGATGGAGAGTCCGCCCCACGGCATCCCGCTGCTGACCCACCGAGGAAGAGCGGCAATTTCGGGAACTGCACGCACATGTTCCCGGGTGGCATCCCGCCGAGGATCGTCAACCCGGAATACGCCAATGCCATAACCCCGAAATACGACGAGGTCTGCTACCGCGCCTTCGCACTGGGTCATTCAGGTCTGACGCGGACCGCGATATGGTCCTCGGAGGTCCTGGACCCCCAGCGCATGAAGATGGCTTCGGGCATCGATCGCGACTCTAGCTTCGAGGCCGATCCGCAGATCGCAGAGGACCGTCGTTCCGAGCTCGACGACTACCGTCGCTCCGGATACGATCGAGGGCATCTCGCGCCGTCGGCGGACATGCCTTCACGCGAGGCCCAGCAGGAGAGCTTCAGGCTCTCCAACATCGTCCCTCAGGAAGGATCGATGAATGGCGGGGTCTGGAGGGAGCTCGAGATGAATGTCCGGCGCGAGGCGTGGAAGGGCAAGGTCTACGTCACCACCGGACCGATCTTCGAGAATGCCAACAAGGCCCTGCGCAAGCGGGTCCTCGTTCCCACCGCTCTCTACAAGGCCATGTTCACCGTCGACAAGGGCGCCGTGGTCTTCGTCATCAGCAACGACAAGGCCGCCGATACGAGAACGCTCAGTCTCGAGCAGTTCGCCACGATCTACGGGATCGATCCATTCCCCGCACTGACCGGACTGGTCCGACGCCACAACATCGCACTGGGACCCATACCCGAACAGGCCATCGCCGCGGACAGGGATGACGCAAGATCCGGATCGTCCTCCGGCAGGAAGGAATGCCGGGAGTTTCAGAGCGATTCCGGAACCTGGTACAAGGAGGACTTCTTCAAGATGACCTATGGGTCCGATGCGACGCCGAGGGGCATCAGGCCCTGTCAGACGCGATGATCAGAAGCAGGGAGAATACCTGATGAAGGAAAAAACCGAAATGTTCGAAAGGGCCCGACAGGAATCCGTGCAGGACATGGATATCACCTACGCACCCGAAGGTCTCACTCTCAGTGGTCACATGCGGATGCCAGCAGGACCGGATGGTGCACGGGTGGCACGTGAAATGGCGCGCCGGCTGGACGAGGCCGCAGACGGTCTCGAAGCCATGGAAGAGGTCAAGGACCTCCCGGCCGACACTGTCGATCCGAGATTCGGCAGGGCCTTCGACTAGAAAAAACGAGATCGGATTTCCGAATCCGGAAGAATCATCCTACAACCTCGTTAACCAGCACGGGAACACAAGCATGGCAACCGCAGCTCCCCACCCCTTCATCAGGGGGACGAAGGTCCACGGCATACGCCGTGAAGAGCCCCGAGTGGTGCCCTTGGCACAGACGCGTGAAGCGGAGCCCGTCCACTACGAGACCGAGGTCCAGCGTCCGGCAGGTCGAAGGGTGATCCATCTGGCAGGCGCCGCCGCGATCATGGTCGCTCTCGCGGGAGGGTCCTATGCCGCCTACAGCTACGGGAGCATGCCCGACGCCGGAATACAGTCGGCACAGGCCGGCGGGGTGGAACGCGTGGAACTCGCTGCGGCGGTTCCTGCTCCTGCCCTCGTCGGCAACCGGATCCCAGACGACTACCCGGCGATCTATCCCGGGGAACAGCTCGTCACCTATCATCTCACGCCTCTCCCCGGCGAGAGCACACTACAGGAAACCGACGACGACGGATGCCAGTGGCTCAGGGTCCAGGACAAGACCGAAGGCATCCTCGTCTATCCGATGCTCGGCACGGACGGTTCGCATCTCTGTAGCGATCCGTCACTGGCCATCCAGCCCGAGACAGCCCGAATGGTGGGCGGTTCCATACCCGCAGTCGCCGGCTCGTCAGTGCGCGTCGTGCAGATCAGGGAGGCCGCGAGCGGAAAGCTCTTGGCGGCGGACGGGACGGCACGGACCAACTCGACCCCCTTCCTCCCGAACTTCGCCGATCAGGGTTCGACGCGTGACATGATACGCCAACAGGTCGCACACCAGCTCTCGGCCGAGGGGTCTCCTGCTGCGGCCAGCGTCACGAGTCTGCCCTCGCAGGCCGCACCGGCCCGTGTCGCACGCATAAGCACTGCTTCGGACGAAGAGGCCAATCCGGCGCCCCGCGCCAGGACCCAGGTCGCAGCCGTCCGGAAAGAGACGCAGCGACCCGATCCGCGTCCGATGGAGCCGATCCGGCGTGCGCCGGCATACGTGCCCCCGGCCGATGACGAGATGGTCCCGATCTCGCAGAACCCGAACTACGCGAATGACACCAAGGTCCCCATGACGGACCAGGGGAGCGGACTGCGCGCCATACGGCCCGGGGATCCGCCGCGTCTTCCCGGTCAGCGACAGGCGGACAGCCCGGCGGGAAGTCCGCTGGAGGGATACGCCAGCATATCGGGCAACTGATCCGCCATTCATCCAGGAGAGGCGGGAGACCGCAATCCTCAAGGTGAAAGGAAAAGGAAATGGACAAGTTCCATCTGTCTGAACGCGAGTGCGTCGCCCAGGCAATCGAGGCCGCTGCGGCGGCCCCCGACCTCGGAGCCCTGTATCGCGCCATCCGGGACTACGAAGGACACGATCTCGCGGCCGGCAAGGACTACACGCCTTCCCAGCTTGCCGACACTCCTGACCCGATCATGATCGTGACGGAGAAGCCGGAGGACGAGGACCGCGAGGAGGGCCGTCCCTTCTCGGGGGAATACGGCACCATCATGCGCAATGCCGCAGGCCTCGTCGGTGTGGACCTCGACGCCTGCCATATCGCCTACGCGATCCACTGGACGCCCGATGAGGACAAGTCGCCGAACAAGACGCAGATCGCAGCGTCACGCCCGTTCCTCTACAGGGAGATCGAGCTGGTGCGACCACGGGCAATCCTCGCCCAGGGTCGCGCCGTCATCGAGTCCCTCGCACACTATCGCGGCAGCGTGCTCGAGATATATGGGCAGACGATGAACTTCCGCCGCGGCGATGTCGACGTGCAGATGTATATGACGGCACACCCTGCATACTGCATGTATTCGGGGACCTACTTCTCGACCTTCGTGAGCAATCTGAAGGAGTTCTTCTCGCGCTACGGACGCGAGGACGAGAGGACCCTGCCCGGGACGTTCGAGCAGAAGACCAGCGTCCATCTGGACGACGGCCCCATCTTCCCGAGGATCAAGGCCGCCTGAAGAGCGTCAGCGACCCTGGTCCATCCCCAGCGCATGCATCGCCGCCAGGCGCGACTGCCGCGTCTTCTCGCTCTTCACCATGAGACCGCCACTCTCCAGGGACGCCTCGCGGACGAGAATGTCGGAACGCTCGTATCCGCCGACTTCGGCCAGTCTGTCCAGGACGGGATTGAGGGCGTTACCCTTACCCTTCGCGAACAGCTCCCTAGTGCCTTCGGGCAGGTGGTTGTATCCGGCGAGCCACTGATCATAGTCCCTTCCGACGACCATGTCCTGCTCGATGGACCTCGCAAGAGCGCGGGCCTCTCCCGGAGAATCCTCCGATCCCGACCGATCCATCTCGACAGCGGCCGGGATATGCTTGTAGAAGAGACGAGCGAGGGAGGCATCCGTCATCGGAGAATTAACATCGCGTTCGAAGACGCAGAAATGGAGGGCGACCTGACGAGCACGATCGTTCCAGCCATCATCGAGAGAAGGGCCCGACCGCCCGCCTACGCCTTCGCCCATCCTGACAACATTACCCATCCGAAACTCCTGCGAACCCGCCCGCACAGGGCATGAAACTTGCAACCACCGGCATTCTAGCACAGATACACCGGTAATGGACAAGGGCTTAAACGTCCTCTGCGAGCACGCGAAACGCCGACGATCATCCAGCAATACATGACAAGGAAAAGAGGAATAATGCCCGAGAATCCCAAGGACTGCAGCTTCTGCGGCAAGAACGAGAACGATGTCACTCTGCTGGTGGCTGGCCCCAAGGTGAACATCTGCGACGAGTGCACGGAGCTCTGCGTCGAGACCATCGAGGCCGAGACGAGCAAGCGCATCAAGCGCAACGGCAAGAAGCCGGCGAAGTGCGAGATCGAGTTCGACATGCCGAACCCCCGCAAGATGGGCGAGATGCTGGACGGCTTCGTCATCGGGCAGGAGGATGCCAAGCGAACCCTCAGCGTGGCCGTCTACAATCACTACAAGCGACTGCGCAGCGAGAACGAGGACGTCGAGATCGACAAGTCGAACATCCTGCTCATCGGGCCGACCGGCACCGGCAAGACGCTGCTCGCCCAGACCATCGCAAGGCGGATCGGTGTTCCCTTCGCGATCGCGGACGCGACCTCCCTCACCGAGGCGGGATACGTCGGTGACGACATCGAATCCATCCTCACCAAGCTCCTGGCTGCATCCGAGGGCAATGTGGAGAAGGCCCAGCAGGGCATCATCTACATCGACGAGATCGACAAGATCGCACGCAAGTCGGACAGCCCCTCGATCACGCGCGACGTCTCCGGAGAAGGCGTCCAGCAGGCGCTGCTGAAGCTCATCGAGGGGACCATCGCCAGTGTTCCGGTAACCGGAGGGCGCAAGAACCCGCAGGAGACGATGCACACCATCGACACCAGCAAGATCCTCTTCATCTGCGCCGGCGCATTCCCGGGGCTCGAGAAGATCATCCAGGGACGAACCGCGAAGAAGGGAATCGGCTTCGGTGCGCACCTCGCATCCAATGACCAGGTCGCGAGCCTCAACGGCGCGACACCCGAGGATCTGGTGAAATACGGGCTGATCCCGGAATTCATCGGCCGTCTGCCAGTCACCACGGTCCTGAACGAGCTGACCCGCGACGACCTGCGCACGATCCTCACCGAGCCGCGCAACGCCCTCATCCGCCAGTATCAGGAGATGTTCCGCCTCGACGATGTCGAGCTGGAGTTCACGGAGGAGGCCATCGATGCGATCGCCGACGCCGCAATCAAACGCAAGACCGGCGCACGCGGACTCCGCTCGATCGTCGAGAACGTATTGCAGCGGCCCATGTACGATGCGCCGGACAGCGACATCGCCCGGGTCGTCATCACCAAGGATGCCGTCACAGACAACGGCGTCAACGTCGACGGCATCGAATATCACAACCGGCTGAAGGCCGCCTGAGGAGAATACGAAATGGCAGTTCCCAAGATGCCCGAGACCGGTCTCGGGCTCATGTTCATCCACGCCTCCTGGTGTGGCCCCTGTCAGAAAACGAAACCCGGCATCGCCGAGATCGACACAGAGCGAGATGACCTGACCGTCGTCATGATCGACGGGGACGAGGACCTCGACACGCCTATGGCGGTAGGCCTCAAGACCTATCCGACCATCATCCTCACCAAGGACGGTGAAGAGCTCGGAAGGCGCGGTTCCGGCGACAAGGCGGAAATCGATGCTTGGATCAAGGATACTCTTCCCGATTGATCCCAAGGAGGGGTGAGAGAGAGATAGAAGGAAAAACGGATATGCATCTCCCCGCAGGCGGTCATCCCGATGTCGGGAGATGCATCAGAATGCGAAGCCCCGCTCCATGAACACGGGGAAAGCACCGCCGGCGAAACGGCCGATAGCGAGACTCGCACGCATCCTTCTCGAGCATCTACGCGATACGCAGTCCGACGCCTTCCAGGACATCGTCGACCAGCTACGCACGACCGGTCACGGCTCGATCGATCTTCCAGGCTATTCCGTCTCGATGAGTTCGATCGTCCAGCGAGAGGGTGAGATCACGGCAGTCCTCTCGGCTGCCGGCACCGCCTGGCGAGGCTTCGATTTCGGCGATCGCTCTCCGATAATCAGGGACAGAGGTGGCGCCATAGTCGTGGCCCTGCCCTCGACCATGGATCTCCCGGCCGCCTTCAGGACGAAATTGCTGGAGACCGGAGGAGACGGCACCCTCCTGGGACATGTCTACACGACGGGACTTTCAGCCCTCGATTCCCTCGAGGTGGATCGGGTCTCGGAAGACAACGGAGACCTTCTCCTGCATAACGGAGACGAACAGGAAGGATAGGGCATGGATCAAAGGATCTGGCGAAGCGCATGCCGTCACCATTCCATACTGACCGGGGGCACGCCTCTCTTGTTCGGTCTCACCCAGAGAATACTCGATGGCATCCAGAGCGCACAGGGAGAGACCAGGAAGGCGATCCACGGGTCGATCATGCGGCTCGTGGATCGTCGGATCGAGAGGTGGCATGAAAGATCCAGTGGAGCGGTAGAGTCCAAACGCTTCACGAAGGCGATTTCACGGGCCGGGGGGACGCCTCTCGTATTCCGTCAGGACGTCTCCGGCAACATCACGGTGTCGATCGAGATCGACGGGAGTATCATCCGGCCAGGATCCATCCTGCTTCCCATAACCTTGCCCCAGACCACGGTGGCAGGACTGATCGGAAAGCCGATCGCCACCGTGATCGATGACGCCACCGGCCTAGTCGACACCGACAGGATCATAACCTCGCATCACGAGCGCAACGGCTGGAAGCGCCGCAGTTGTCTCGTGACGACATCGGAACCGGAGGTAGAGGCCGCATATCGCGATCTGATCGACGACCCGGAGTCACGCTACGACGTCGGTGACCACCTCGCTCTCTGCGCATGAACGGGAAAGACCCGCTCTCCTTCGAGAGCGGGTCCATTCGGGCCGACCGGTTCCCTCCGGCCCTGGAGTGTCCGAATTTTCCTGATCAGTCGAGGACGGTTACGGCCCGACGGTTCACCTGGATGTCCCCATACTTGTCGATGACGGGGCTTTCCTCGCCGAAGGTGACGACGGTGATCCGCTCGGAACGGATGCCCTTCGAAATGAAGAAGTCCTTGACGGCTTCCGCCCTGCGCCGACCCAGTCCCAGATTGTAGGTCGAGGTCGCACGCTCGTCGGCATGCCCCTCCACCTTGAAGTTCACGTCCCGGTGGGTCACCAGCCAGAGAGCCTGGCGCTCGAGCACATCACGTGCCTGCGGCGTGAGGACGGATTCATCGGTGTCGAAGAAGACAGTGTTGGTCCCCGCCGCGGCGAAGAAGTCCTCGTCAAGGGCGATGTCGGGGACATAGACCTCAGGGACATACTTGCCCGGAGGCGCTACCGGCCCGGAGACGTAGTAGTCGTCATCCATGCCGCCGACACACCCGGCAAGAGCGACGGACGGAAGAATGATAGCCAGAAACTTCGAACGCATGGACTGCCTCGCTAGACGTTGAGAAACCTGTTCGGAAGTTTTAGGATGAAAAGACCGGAGCGCCAAACGCCCGGACCAAAAAAATCACAGCGTCCTGTATGCGACGTAGTCCGAACCGTCCTGAAAGCACCCGAGGGCGCCGACGGGTTCGGCTGGAATGCCTTCCACGAGAGCCCTCGCATTGACGGAGAGGCAGACCCTTTCGTCGACGCCCTCGATGACGGCCGACGGAACCGTGCGCCCCTCCACATCGAGACTGCGCCATTCGTTGGACCACGAGCCGCCATGCCTGACGGGAGGGAGGTTCTTCAGGGCGCCCGAGCCCGTCTCCGGCAGGATCGCGGCCATGTCCGCCGGACGGCTGCCGGTCCTCATCTCATGCACGCGATAGGCGGTCAGCACGTTCGTCAGGCCGTTCTCGACGTTCATGGCGTCGCCGTCGTTGTAGGCGTCGAGGTAGTAGTCCCCGCCATAGTTGACGACGATGAGGGCCGCCGCAGCAGCCAGCATGATACCGATAACGCCGAGAATGAGATGTGACATGGTGCCATCATATGCACCATCATCCTGAAAACGACAAGCGGAATAGACCCGAAGACATCGATTCCCGGAGGAAACGAGTGGAAAGGAAAAGCCAGTGGTCCTGACAGCCAAGATGCCGACATCCGAGCCCCTCGCCCATGCCAATGACGACACGGAGGAAACGATCGAAGTCCAGGGTCTGACCTTCACCCGGCGGCAGATCGAGGACGGATCGCTCTACGACGAGCACTGCGATCGCATCGCGGACTCCATCGCGGAGAACATCTGGTTCGAGCGCTATCAGCCCGAGAACCGGGTGCGGGACCTGGCGGAGACGGCGGAGGTCGCGGAGGCGCTCTTCGACCGGCACAGCAGGGAGCCGCGGAACGACGCCCTGCGCAAGCTGGGCCAATACGGCAACTGCACGCACTGGCTCTGCGAGGAGGAGATACGTCCTGCCGTGACATCGTTCAGGGAGGAGATCGAGTCGAAGTCGGACGATCTCGACTGGAACACGGACTTCGAGATGGACGAGGACGAATTCGACTGGGCACTCGCCGATCTCGTCCAGGACAAGGTCCTGGAAAGAGACAAGAGCAAACCGACCGACATGCTGTCGAGCTGCGACAGGGTCGAGGTCGCATTCGTGTTCATGCCCAGGGCAAAAAATCTATACCCAGATGACTACCATGTCAGCAGCCACAAGGCGTGGTCCGACTGGGAGCATCTAGGCATCGACCAGGGGCTGCTCGAGGCGCTTCCCCGATTGGGTTACACACTGGGTGAATATCGTAGGCACAGCGGAAACCGGCACAAGCGCCACGAAGCCCTGAGCCATTATCCTCGCCGGCGCCCCATGGCGACCCTCGACGAGCTCCAGGAACTGGTCGAGAACGCCTGCTCGAGCCACTTCAACTTCGCGATCTATGCACAGGTGCCGCTGGAGCAGCTTCTCAATACGGACCTGGACCGACCGGTCGTCCTCGATCAGCACTCGCTGTCCGTCTTCTCGGGAATTTCAGGCACCTTCCACAGTCTCGATCAGAGAGGTCCGGTCGTCCTCAATCCCGAGGACGGCATCTGGAGATCGTTCGGAAAGAGCGGACCGAGCAATTGGTGCGGAATGAGCGGACGATACCATCACGCAGACATCCGGAACTAGAGAGCATGCAACTAGGTCCTGACACATTCAATTAGGTTCGGACACATAGAACTAGGTCCTGACACATCCTGATTCCACCATCGAATTTGGTTCTGACATCCGGCAACCGACACGAACCAGTCCAAGGAGACGAACATGGCGAAACGCGAGATCACGCAGGCGCAGATGCGCCGCGAACTCAAGGACATGGGCTACGGTGTAAGGACCCGACAGGGATCCGAATTCAGCACCGCCACCGTCACGCTCGATGGAGACAAGATCAACGGCGGCAATGTCCTCACTCCCGAATTCCTGAACGAGCACCGCGAATTCTTCGACTGGAAGAACTCCGTCAGCGTGATCGATGACGGATGGAGGACGATCCTGTGAGCGGCGTCGCATCGAGGAAGGTCGACGTCGACGAGAAGGCCGTACTCCGGACGCTCGTCGACAACACCTATCAGGAGACCGGCGATCTGCACGGTATATCCCGTGGCAAGGTGTACAGCATCGCCCTGGCGCATAACGCCCGCAAGAACGAGGAGCGCATAGCCGAACGGAAGGCCGAGCGCCTGAACAGGCAGCGGGAAATGCTCGAAGAGATGATGGAGTCCACGCAGAAGGCCGACGTGATGGACTATCTCGAGAGCCTCCCTCCCGCCTGCACGGATCTCGTCGTCACATCGATCCCCTACGGGCTGGGGGTGAAATACGGCGGGCACCGGGATTCCGATACGATGGCCTTCGTGAAATACGTAGGCTGGATGACCATGATCATCTCGGAGATGACCCGCATCCTGAAGCCGGGCGGAGTGCTATTCCTGCAATGCGGATCGACCAAGGACGACGAAGGCACGCTCATGCCGCTGGACATCCTGCTCTTCGAGACGGTGCGCAAGACAGGCCTCGACTACCAGAACCGCATCAGCTGGATCATCCCGCACGGCCTGACGCCCAGGCGGCGTCTGTCGGAGCGACACGAATCGGTCCTGGTCTTCTCCAAGGGGCCTCCGGCCAGTTTCAATCCGGACCCCGCAAGGACGCCGCAGAAGCAGCCTGAGAAGCGGGCCTACAAGGGACCGAACCGCGGCAAGCTCTCCGGGCATCCCTTCGGCGCGTGGCCGAGCGATGTCTGGCAGATACCGAACGTGGGCCACAACTGCGGAGAGAAGACGGGACACCCCGCACAGTTCCCCGAGGCTCTCGCCATGCGCGCCATACAGCTCTACACCAGACCGGGCGATCTGGTCATCGATCCGTTCTCCGGAAGCGGCACGACCCACGTCGCATGCAAGCGCAGCGGCAGGCGCTTCAGCGGTGCGGACCTGTTCTACGACGAGATGGCCAACGAGAGGGCCGGACATGCGACGATGGACGACGCGTGCGTCCTTCCGGGGGTCACGGACAAGTCGATAGCGGTATGGCAGGCCGAGGCAAGAGCGACAGGGATGACGCCCTCGTCAATCGCGGAATCCATGCAGGAGGAACTGTTCACATGAGGAAGTGGGGCCGCGTGGAGATCGGGACCGTGGCGACGATCTCGACCGCACACATCTCGCAGGACGAACTCGACATCCTGAATGACGTCTATGAGCACAGGACGAGGGAGATCGACGATCCTGATCACTGGATAAGCGATCTCGTGTGGGCCAGCCACCCCTACGGCTACATGGTCACCACGCCCGGTCTGATCAGACGGGCCAAGGAGAAGCCGGACGAAACGCCGCGGTTCCTAATCGAGGCGGCGGAGCTCGCAAGTGATCTCGGTCTCGCCTGGATCGTCTACGACCAGGACGGAGAGACGATCGAGGGAATGACGAACTACTACGACGAGCAGCACTGACGCAACGCAGTTCCGCTCGTCGGCCGAGATGACGCTCCCCATGAGGAGCGGAACGTTCACCCGAGGATGAACGGAAAAAACACGGAGGAAGAGCGAGGGCGAGAAGGCGGAAGGGCGTGCGGGACGAGAGCGCGACGATACAGGGGAGACCTCCCCGATAAAGGACCATAACGGAAGAGAATGACGATCCACGGCTTGCATGCCGGGATCGGAGAATGCAGAACTTCTTTGAAGAACGGATTGGGTGATCCCCAATTCCGGGGGGAAAAGAAGGATGCAGTAAAATGGATATCCTGCAGGGCGGCGTAGCCGTAATAGCAGTGATCGCAGTGGCAGCCCTTGCCTTGGGCGCCCTGGGAATGATCTTCAGAGCCGGCGTGACCGCCTATGTGTGGACCGGCATGGCCTTCACCATCCTGGCCGTGGCCGTCCAGATCCTGCCCGGCCTCCAGGCCGGAGACCGCGCGATGGCACGCCTGGCGCAGGCGGACCAGACCTCGGACAGCCGCGCAGTGGACCGCATGAGGGAGAAGGTGCGTAGGGACATCGTCGCCCGCACCGGCATGTTCCTCGCCTATCCGCACGAGACCGTCCGCGTCACCAACCACATCCGGCGCGGGTGAGCACATGGCGATGAGGACCGGAAGAGGCACGCATCCTCGCCGACTTCCGGTCGATTCGCTTGTCGAAACAAGAAGACCCATCCTATAAGCGTTCCTGCAATGCTATGCAGGAGCCTCAGATGGAATTGAAGAAGGGCGACATCGTCGCCGTCGTCGCAGAAGTGGTCGCAGAACGCGACGGAAAGATCATCATCTCGATTCCCGGAGCGACGGTGAGCGAAGATCTCATCATCGCCCCGCGCAAGCCCATAAAGATCCTCGACCGGGCGCCCTCCCCGGGGGACGAGGTCCTCTACAAGGGAGACATGCGCTGCATCTTCCGCAGGAACGAGACGCAGAGCGTGGTCAGTCTCGTGCGCGATGGAATGCCGCACGACGACCCCTCGTCCTATCTCTTCGCGAACATCAGGGACATCCGCCGTGTCGACCAGTCTGGCACGGTGAAATTCGTGTCGGTCGAGAAGCCGGTCCCCAATTCGGAAACCGGCCGGGAGGTCATGGACCGCCTGACCGCCGCAGACGAAGATGCGACCGTTCCAGCCGTCCCGGAACAAGCTCCTATCGAGAAATCGTTCGAGGTCGACGATCAGGCCTTCACCCGCCCCCAGGCGGATGTCCTCACCGAGGATCGGACGGACGACACGAGGCCCCGCGACGAGGCCCTTCAGGAAGACACGCTTCCGGACGAAGTCGTTCAGGCTTCCCCGGAAGGCCTCACGCTCGATAACGAGGAGGCCCCCACACCTGAAGCGGAGAGGCCCGAAAGCGAAAGCGACAGCGACAGCGACAGCGACAAGATCACCATCGAGATGCCGGAGGGATTCGCTCCCCGGTATCCGGCCCCAGTCGATGCTCCCGTTCCGGCTCCCGTCCCGGAAAACCCGGTGAGCACAAGGTCGGAGCCGGAAGATCAGGAGTCCGCCGATTCCGAAGTGATCTCCAACGAAGCGTCAGAAGACACCGTCACGACTTCCGACGAAGCAGTCGAGGATACGCAGTCCGAGAATGGCGCGGAGGAAACCGATCCCACGGATTCCGTCGTGGATGATTCCGTAGTCCATGACGGCGAGGAAGAAGCCTCGACACATGACGAGATCGAAGAACCCGCACAGCCGGAGATGACCGAGGAGGAGCGCCAGCAACGCGAGTTGAGGCTCCAGAAGCTGCGCGACCAGACCCTGCCCCAGCTCAACGGCAATGGCGACGCACAGCCGACAGCCGACAAGGGCAACGACATCTTCGACGACATCGACGATCTCGACAACTGATCGTCTCATCCGAATGCAAAAAGGGCGGCCAGTGGCCGCCCTTTTTGATGCCGCACTCGCCTCACATGAACTTACGCGGGTCGAGCGCCTCTCCGCGGTATCTAACCTCGTAATGGAGATGGTTGCCGGTCGACCTGCCCGTCGATCCGATGCGGCCGATCATCTGCCCCTTCCTCACGCGCTGCCCAGGCTCGACGAGAATGGCTGACAGATGCGCAAATCGTGTCTCATGGCCGGAGGGATGCCTCATGATGACGATCAGACCGTAGGACCCCCAGGAATTGGCACGCTCCACCCATCCGTCCCCGGTGGCATAGACCGGTGTGCCATAGGGCGCGGCCATGTCTATCCCCTTGTGAGCGCGTTTCCCTCCATGGAAGGGATCGGCACGCGTGCCGTACTCAGACGTCACTTGCTGGGCGAGACCAGGCAAGGGAATCGACACGAGGACAAGCGATAGACCCGCGACCATGAAACGACGGAATGACATGATCGATTTTTAGGATGAGAACCGGAATACGAGAAGCATTCCTCAGACAGGTCTGCCTGCCTATGGACAAGACGTGCATTTATAGCGATGAGGCGATCACGTCATTCGGAACCAGCGGACACACGGCGAATCGCGCCAGCGAAGCAACGATGGCCTATGGCATCCAGTGTGATGATCTGAAAGGGAAAGGTGGCGGAGGCGAGATCTGACCTCCGCGTAGTTCCGTCTTTATCGCATGCCTAGCATGGGACTTCGAATTTACGTCGATCCCTGACGCGGAACTCCTCTCGTATGCATGATGACTTCGGGCATTGCAAGAGAATTCTTCTGCCTTCCTGCCGAAGGCGGCGAATCCGTGAGGGGATAGGAAAAATTGAACCTCTACGGGCTCAGGCCAACCATACGCACCAGGAGGGATCCATGATCCTGAAAGAGAATGCGTCGGGTTCGGCTCCGGGATGCTGCGGCGCAAGGCTTAGACGCTGGACCGCGCGCGGGCGTCCCGGAGTCCCGTAGACCGGCACCGAGACCCACATACAACAGCGCCGCAACGCATTGTGGTGCACAAGGTTCCCACCGGAACTGATAATTTTCCGGATGGAACGGTTCGCATAGGCGACCAGTCGAATCCAGACTGGTCGCCTTTGTCGTTCTTCCATCCTAAAAACGCAAGCAGGTCCTCCCGACCCAACAAGCAGTCACGACATTCAATCAGGGAGCACCAGACGCCTTGGAACCGCGCGGGCGGTCATTCGGACGAGCCGACATGACCGTGACCGTTCGCCAGGGCGCAATGGACTTTTCGAGACAATGAAATTCACTGCACTCGCAATCGCGGCCGGACTGGCCGCGACACCGATCGCCCACTACGTCGCCGACCAGGGCCCGACGGAGGGAGCCGACGCACAGATCGTCCTCCCGTCCGCCGAAGAGACTCCATGGTATGAGCAGGCGGAAGCGCTCGAGCAGGACGGACATGGTATCGTCATGGTCCGCAACGAGGTCGTCCAGGCGATTCCGGAGGAGACTGAAGAGAACCTCACCGTGCATGCCACGGAAGCCGAGATAGAATGCCTGATGTCGGCCGCCTACCATGAAGCGAGGGGAGAACCACGCGAGGGAAGGGTCGCGGTCGTCGAGGTCGTCCTCGCACGGCGCGATTCGAATCGCTGGCCCTCCAATGCATGTTCCGTGATCGCGCAGCGGTCCCAGTTCAGCTTCGTCAGGCGGGGGCGCATCCCGGATGTCCCCGATTCGAGCGAGAGCACACTGCGCAGCCTCGTGATAGACGTCCTTTCGGGACGCGAGAGCAGTTCGGCGAAGGGCGCCACTTTCTTCCATGCGACCTATGTGAGACCGACGTGGAGGCACCGCCTGAGGCAGGTCTCACAGATCGGCCGGCACATGTTCTACACGACCTGATCAGTCGGCCGCGAACGCCCTCGTTCCCATGAAGCGGGCGCCCTCGGCGTCGCGGCCGACCACGAACCGGAGCTTGCCCAGGATCCGGTCGGTGCCCACCATCCCTATGCCTCCGGCGGACACGGGATACCTCGAGTCCAGACTGTCGTCCCTGTTGTCACCGAACAGCGCGACCTTGCCGTCCGGGACCGTGAACTCGTCTATGAAGTCCGAACGTGCCGGCGCGATGTCGAGAACGGGGAACGACGTCCCGCCCGGGAGCGTCTCCACTTCCCTCAGGAAGCGGCAACCCTCCTCCCCCGTCACCGTCAGAGCTCTCTGATCCACGACCGACGGGACCACGACGCAGTCTATGTCGCTGTCGAGAGGAGCGACGAAGTCCGCGATCCGACGATGGCTGACCTTCCTGCCGTTGATCGATATCACGCCATCCTCAACCGCGATGCGGTCGCCCGGTAGCCCGATCACCCTCTTCACGAAGTTCACATCAGGATTCGACCGGGGCGAGAACACCACGACATCACCCCTGGCGGGAATATCCGCGAACAGTCTCGGTGACCATGGCGCCATCGAGGAGAAGGAGCGGGGGGAGATCCCGTAATCCCATCGAGAGGCGATGAAGAAGTCGCCTTGCCTCAGGCTGGGCATCATGGACGAACTCGGAACGTAGTAGGGAGCGAAGAAAACGGAACGGAAGAGCCAGGCGGCAAGCGTGGCGAAGAACACGACCCGCGCCAACAGCGCGATCCGTGACCCGAGACCCGCGGGCCCGGAGGATGTCACAGATTCTGAAGCCAGTGTCGCCAATGCGATCCCCCTTGGAAGAGCCGGACGCTCTCCAGTGGAACATGCATACACCCATCAGGGTCCGAAAGATACGGAAAGTAGTTGAGAAAGGAAAAGCAATGGAAACTCTGCAATCCCGACGTGCACACCGTACCCCCGTCAACCTCGAAGTCGATGTCGAGACGGTCCTGGAACGTCATCGCGGTCGCATCACCGATCTCAGCGAGAACGGCGCGAAGATCGAGGGCGACCCCTTCCAGGTCGGTCAGAAGATCAAGCTGACCGCCGAACAGGGGGTCATGTGGGCCAAGGTCCGCTGGGCCGAGGCCGACCGCTGCGGCGTGGAGTTCGAGACGCCCATGCCCGAGCAGTTCCGACGCTTCCTCGACAGTCAGGGCGCGGCGAACGACCGCGCCAGGCGCGTCTTCGGTCGCAAGGTCGCCTGAGCGTCATGACCGACATGAGGGACAGGAAGACCATCCTATCGGTGGCATACGGAGGACTGCTCGTCCTCTGTCTGCTGCTGGGGACGAAGGTCATCTCACTGGGCCCGCTCGCTGCGGACGGATCTCAGCTTCCCTATGCACTGATCCTGTCCATCGTGGCGATCGTCACCGAGGTCCAGGGCGAGAAGGCGGCCAAACGACTGATATACGCAGGTCTGGCCTTCCAGGTCGTAGCCCTGTGCATGATCGGACTGACCATGGCCATGCCATTCTCATCTGATGCCGATCCCGCACGTGTGCGGGCATTCGAGCTCCTCGTCGGTCAGAATGCGAGGATGATCATCGCCGGAATGACATCCTATCTCGTGGTTACGACCATCATCAGGAAAGTGCAGTCGGCGCTCTCCCGCAGCAACGCGATGACACTCGGCAAGCGCAGCATGGCCTCAAACCTCATAGGTCAGGCGGCAGATACGGTCGTCTACCTCGGGATCGCCTTCTACGCCATACATCCCCTCGGCCCTCTCATGGCCGGGCAGTTCATGGTCAAGGCCGCGATCGGCATTCTCCTTGTGCCGGTCATCGTTCGGTTCGGGAGCCACTGGTTCGCAGGAACGGGCGAACTTCCGAACCGGAACTGACAACGAGGAACCGCCATGGACGAAAATCCCTTCACCGCACCCGCGCGGCCGAGGATCATCGTCGGACTACCTCATCTCAGTGACGGAGCTCTCCTCGCCAACGCAGAACGGAACGGCTGGCCCGTCATGGTCAGTGCCAGCAGTCTGGCGAAATGGCAGACGCTCGAGCACAGAGGGCAAAAGACCAGGCAGTGGACAGGCTGGAACAGCAGGCCTCTCGACAGGATGACCGAACGGGACGTCGAGATACATCTCGATTCCGCGGGATTCGTAGCGATGGCGCTCAGGGGCGGATACGACTGGACTCCCGAGAGCTACGTGTGGGATCTGGCCAGCCACCCGGCCATCTCCAGATTCTCCTCCATGGACATGTGCGTCGAACCCGAGGTCGCACCGGACAGGACGGAGGTGCGCGAACGCATCGCCCGGACCATCTCCCTCAACCGCCGCTGCTCGAGAGCGGCTCACGACATCGGCGCGAACGATCGCTTCATGCCCGTCATCCAGGGAGCCACCGCACGGGACTATCTGTCCTGTTACGAGGCTCTCGCCGATATCGTTCCCTCCCATGGAACGATCGGCGTGGGATCGATGTGCCGAAGGCCCACTTCCACCCCAGACGGCAGCATAGCCATCGTGGAGGCCCTCGACAGCGAACTCCCAAAGAACATCACGCTCCATCTCTTCGGGGTGAAATCCGACTCCTACGAGGCCATGGCCATGTTCGGATCGAGGATCGCGTCGGTGGACAGCCAGAGCTACGGCACCAGGGCGCGCTGTCTCGCCAACGAGAAACGGAAGACGGATCCCGCATTCTCCAAGACCGACGCCTTCGTGGCCGGAGTCATGAGCCAATGGCACGCTAGACAGTCCGCCAGATTCGACAGTCCACGACCCTTCCACAGGCAGACGTCATTGCCGATAGAAGCAGAAGACGCCCCATCGACGGTGCTCGATGCCGCGATCCTGAAGGCGAGAATGCAGATAAGCGACCTGATCGAGGATGGCGGCATGGATCACGATGCGATCGTGGGACCGAGAATGCTCGAGGAATGGGTGGCCGACATACTGCAGGACCTGGCCCCGGGGGTCGGTCCGACGGATCCATGGCAGGGCGAATGGCAGATACCCGAGAGGGTCGATTGAAACGATACGCCGTATGGGCGGAAAAAGACATCTCCCGAGGAGGAAGACATGAGAGACATGAGTGAGTTGCCGATCGACGAGACCGGCAATGGCGAGCGCCTTCGCACGCTGACCTATGATTTCGCCGATGCCGCCATGCTCTACCACGCGATGCTGATCGGCGCCAACACGGTCCTCATGTGCGGAGGCGGGAAGGCCGAGAACCGCATGCGCTATTACCAGCAGAGGTTCCGTGAGGCCTGCCCTCCCGGCTTCGAGCACTTCAAGCGAGAGGAGGACATCGCCAACATCGCCATCATGATGATGGACGCCGACAGATGCACCTTCCAGCGCATCAAACGATGGTCATCGGATAAGGACGCCGCGGTGGAGATCGTCATAGGCGACAGGAAGTGGACCAACTGGAGCAAGCCGCTCGAGGAGTGCGAAGCGATACTCTCGTGCCTGCGTGCGATCTGCCCGATGACCTGCGAGATCGAGGTGCTCGAGGACAAGGTGGAGGGCCGTTGGTGATGGATCTCTTCGGACTGGGCGAGCCCGCCAACGACCAGGGCTTCGACTCCTCTCTCGGACAGTGGATGACTCCGTCATGGGCCGCCCAGGCGATCGTCGAACATGCGCTGCCTACGTTCGAGGACGGGGCCGTCGTCATCGAGCCATCCTGCGGCATCGGTCGCTTCCTCGACGTGCTTCCGCGCAGGTATCGGAATATCGGAGTCGAGTTGGATCCTCAGCTCGCCGCGCTCGCCCGCGATGCCGGACACGAAGTTGTCATCGGGGATTACCGCACGGCGAGACTTCCCGTGGATCACGCCGACGCCGTGATCGGCAATCCGCCCTTCGAGTTCGAGGTGTTCGACGGATTCCTCGACAGGAGCCATCCGTTGCTGGACGACGGAGGACAGGTCATCATGCTGTTGCCGGCCTACTTCTTCCAGACCGCTGCCAACGTGGTGAGATGGAACGATCGATGGAGCCTCAGTCAGGAGATGATGCCCCGCAACGTGTTCAAGGGTCTCTCCAAGCCGCTGATGCTCGCGCGCTTCACCCGGGACCCTGCTCCTCGCCTCTCCGGCCTGATCCTCTATCACGAGGCGGCAGCCGTATCGGACATGCCGAGAATATACAGGACTGCGCTCGAGGAGGGCAGATCGGGGTGGGCTGCGGTGGTCGACAGGGCCATCGAGAACCTGGGCGGTCGCGCCGGTCTTCCGCAGATCTACCGCGAGATCGAACCACGCCGGCCCACGAGGAATCGATTCTGGAAGGAGAAGATCCGCCAGACGCTCCAGCGGAGCTTCTCGAGGGACGTCGACGGGCTATGGCTGAAGGCCGCTTGACGGTTCCATGTCGTATTTCAGCGAACTGCAATAAAGTTTCTCCATCCTGAAACTATCCGATTGACAGTCTTGCGGCGCACGCTAGATGGGCGGCCACAAGACGGGCACAAGCCCGCATGACGGGAGAGGGATTCAGCAACCCCGAAGAGGAGAATCCCTCATGCGCAAGTATCTCAACAGTGCCGTGGTCCTCACCGCATCTGCCGCGATCTCGCTCTCGATGATCTACGTCATCGTCTGAGACTTCGCCGGCACGGCGATCCGACATCGTGAACGACAGGTCCGGCGCGGGAAACCGCGGCCGGACTTTTCGTATGCAGCGGTTGGATACGACTGACACAAGGGGAAAAGACATGGATCAGACAATCAGCCGACCTCCCGAGCTCAGCAC
The DNA here is from genome assembly GCF_937921195.1 of uncultured Salinicola sp. Lineage (NCBI taxonomy): Bacteria > Pseudomonadati > Pseudomonadota > Gammaproteobacteria > Oceanospirillales > Halomonadaceae > Salinicola > uncultured Salinicola sp. The sequence continues at coordinate 77,354 of NZ_CALFQK010000099.1, read as the reverse complement.
GCAGGCACGAAGGCTCTCGGCGATACCCATGATCCAGAATCTCGGACGGCACCGCGCCGAGCTCTATCGCGCGCCGCGCGCCTTCACTGCCCAGGCCTGCCGGGAAGTCATCGCGTTCGCGGACGGACAGAACCGCCCGAGCACGGTCGCGGACTCGAACGGAGACCACGAATTCCGCACCAGCACGACCAGTGACATGCCCAATGATCATCCCGTCGCACAGCACATGGCCGAGATGATAGCCCGGCTGCTCGGTCTCCCTCTCGGGAACGCCGAGCAGATGCAGGCGCAACGCTACGACGTCGGCCAAGAGTTCAAGCCGCACTGCGACTGGTTCCGCCCCGGAAGCGAGAGCTATCGGGAGCAATGCCTCAGGAGCGGACAGCGCACCTGGACCGCCATGGTCTACATGAACGACGTGGAGATGGGAGGAGAGACGGCCTTTCCCCGTCTCGGCGTCGTCCAGAAGCCCGAGGCGGGCACCATGCTCATGTGGAACAACCAGACCAGCAAGGGAGAAGTCAACCCGTGGACGATCCATCACGCCATGCCGGTCCTGCAGGGCAGCAAATACGTCGTCACCCTGTGGTTTCGCGAGAAGTCATGGCGATGAGCGTAGACCGGGTCGCGGCCGAGCTAACGAGCATAGGCATCGAGACGATCAAGACACCGGACGCGAGAGGCTTCCTCGAGGACGTCCGGATCCACGAAGGACGCATACTCTACCGCCCTGGTGCCCGGGTATCTAACATCCTGCACGAAGCCGGTCATCTGGCATGCATCCCGCCCATGTTCCGCAAGCAGGCCAGCGACGACCTCGATGACATAGCGATGGCCATGTGCGATTACGCCGAGGCACGCATGGCGCACACCCATGATCCGGAGGAGCCTCTCCTCAGGGCCATCATGCAGTGCTCCGACACGGAGGCGACGGCATGGGCATGGGCCTTCGGACGGCATCTGGGTCTCGACCCAGAAGAGATAATAGAGGACCAGGACTATGATGGCGCCGGAGCGGATGTGCGACTGCAGGTATCCACCGGGATGCACCTCGGGATCCACGGTCTCAGGGCAGCGGGAATGATAGGAAGCGTGCGCGACTGGCCCCGCTTGTCGAAATGGCTCCAAGACGCCGAGGAGGAAGAAACGAATGCATCGTGATCATCATCTCGGCTATCTCCCCGAGGAGAAGGAGAACATCGTCCGCTGCGTCAAGGAGACGGTCCGTCGGTGCGGCGAGACCATCGCGGACGACGAGATAAGCTTCCCCGGACTGAAGAAGGACGGATATTCCACGGATTGTCTCCTCCTTCAGCACGAAGCGACCAACCTCTATTGCGAGCACCCTCTCGCCTGGCGTGAGGGCGACGGCCCCAAGGTCCCGAGACCCGATCTCCACGAGACCGTCTTCAGGTATCTCCAGGAGCGGATCTGGAGGGACCTCAAGAGCAGGTGCCTCGCCAACGACTCCACGCCGCATGCGCATGACGATGGAACCCGGAACACCATATGGAACGAGCGCCACATCTCCAGGAACCCCGACCTCCAGACCGGAATGAGCAAGACCGGCGGAGAGATGCGCATGACCACACGGATGGGAGCCGATGGATCGATACTGGTCGCGCATGATACGATCTCCATCCGGTCAGACATTCCCGAGTCCGCCATCGTGGGACACACCCTCAGGCCCCTGAAGGATATAATCAGGCTGCCTCATTGCGGAGACGACCAGGTTCAGGTCGACTTCGAGGAGCAACTGGTCTTCGCGATGGAGCGCAGCGGCGACACCGTGATCCTGAAGACGAGCGGAATCCTTCTTCCCGTCATGGGCACGCAGGGAGTCTATCCTTGGCGCGATATGCGCAAGATGGCACGCGATCAGATGGTGTTCGCGACCAACCATGATCCGGTCACATACGACATCGAGGGCGACATAGCCCGATACATCAAACAGACCGGGGACTTCTTCGAGAGACACGGCATACCCGAAGCTCATTATCGCGTCAGGATGGCGGCATGAGCCGGCCGGACAGCCGCTTCTACGCGGCCGCCAGGGAGCGACCGATGCTCGTCGCCCGGATCTGCGGATATCTCAGGCGGGGCACCGATTGTTCTATCTGCCAGGACGAGATAGTGGACGGAGAACGGTATCAGCCGGCATGTAGGCTACTCGCGGAGGAGGCAGTCGCCGTCGTTATGGAGGCCGTCGACCGGGGCCCAGAACAGGTGAGGCAGGACCGATGAAGCTCAGATCGCCCCACAAGCCATGGACGCACATGGTCCGCATCGTCGATGTCGACGAATGGGCAAACAGGATGCTCGTGCAAACCCTCGAGGAAGGAGGCTCCGAAGGGCCCGAGAAGGTCATGGGCTATCCACGCATGACGATCATCACGGAACTTAAGGGGCAGACCGTGCCCGTGGCCATCGAGGAAGACGACTGGATATCGCAGATCCATCCCGGATACACCTCCATCGATTCGGTATCCCTGTCTCTCATGAGAATGCTCGGCGTCCCGATGCCGGCACTCTACCGCTTCTGGATGACGACCGACTGCATATCCCCCAAGCAGCTGTTCGATTGCGATGACGAATCATCCATAGAATACGCAGGACGGCGCTATCACTGGAAGGGCGAGAATCGCGGAATCGTCTTCCAGACCAATTCCGTGAGCTTCGATGGCGAAACGCCGCAATCGACACTCCTCTCCTGCAAGATGAAGACGCTGCGCGAGGTCGTCGACCATCCTTCCATACCCAGGAAGGCGATAGCCACCGGAGGATGGAGCTCGGAGGGAAGGACGACGATCACGTATGACGTGGAGGACGTCTACCTGGAGGAAGTCTTCGGAAGTCTCACCCGACACGCGATGATGAGAGAGGGCCGAATCTTCGAGAGCGAAACGGAAAAAGAAGGAAATTCGAAATGAACATGCATGCAGGAAGCCTCGACCAGTTCCTGCTCATGAGCCGGATGCAACGCGAGATAGAAAGACAGAAGGACCTGCCACCGCGCTGGAAGCGGCCCATGATCTTCCGCTCGCCGGAGCAGGCCGCGGATTTCGTGGGCAGATGCATTGCGCGCGAGACCATGCATGGAGAACCCTGGAACCGGGCCAAGGCCATACTCGCATGCACCTACGGATACTATTCATGGCCGCAACAGGCGGAAGAAGTGATGCGTCGCATCGCCGGAATGGATGCCGATGAAGCCTCCGACGAGGTCACTCACGGCGGAATGAGGATAGAGATCCGACGCATTCATGACGAGACCGAGATCGTCTTCCATGTCGCGGAGGAGGTCCACCCCTACAGGTTCCTCGATTACGAAGGAGCATGCGTCCCCGTCCAGTGGGAAGTTGGACCCGACGATGACCCGTCCTAGAAGAACGTCATGCCCCACCATGTGAACAGGAACAGCGCCACGGCGGATATCTGGTCCCAGCGGAATGTCGTCATAGCCTGCGTCGCCATCGCTGCCGCCATGCTGTTCGGCGCATGGATGATCCTGCATGACACTACGGCCGAGGCACGAGACATCCGGAATCGCATCGACAACCTTCCGGCCGAATGCCGAAGCTACGCATCAATGAGTCTGCGCCTGGGGATCATCACGAACTCCGGCCCCATAGACAGAGACCAGGTCTCGGACATCCTCGACTCCATAGAGGAACTCGATCCGCAGGACTGCACGAGAATAAACGAACAGATGGACGCCATCGCGCAATAGGAGAAGACCATGTGCACAAGCGGGATATCGAGGAACATTCCCGCTTCGCACAGGAGCCCTCTGCTCGATCGAGCCTCGGACATCTCCAAGTGGCCGGGAGAGCGGCGCATAAAGGCCGTGGTCACGCAGGGGAGACTGAGGGTGACCTATGATGGTCAGGGCGGCTACGCCTGTCTACGGATACATCCGGATGACGATTTCGAGGAGAGGCTGATCGCCATCGATCGGCTCATCGAGCACGACAGGCGAATGGCACGCATCAGGGCCAGCCTCCTCAGAATGAGACTGGAATGCGATCATGATCCGCTCATCGAGCAATGGGTCGATGACGACATGCCCGATATGGATGCCCCTCTGTGGTCATGGAGCGTCCCGGAGGAGATGGCGGCGGCATATCGCAGTGACACACCCGGCGGGACCAGGTCCTGGATCGATCGTGAACTGGACAATCTGCGAAGGCACGTCCGCTACAATCCCATCAGCGAGACATTCGGCGATACGCGTCTGACCCTGAGAGCGAGCGCCTGGGGCCAGATGCACGAGAGAAACGGAGAGATCGAACTCTTCTCGGTGAAGAACGATGCCGGCATCCTCTCCTGGAACACGAAGAACAGATATCTCAAGATCAGGACCGACCTTCCCCAGACTATCGTATCGTCCCTCGAGGGAAGGACGATAAGGGGCATCGTCGAGCATCCCTTCCTCCATCCCGAATCCGTGGTGCGACGGGCGCGGAAGGAGAAGGACGGTCTGCTCATCGAGCTCTGGCGTCAGGCGGACACACTCCAGGACGCGCCGGTGCGAACGCTCGACGAGACCCTCTCCATACATGCCGAATACAGGAGCGCGGAATGACACAGACCATCAGCTGCTGGAATGCCAGGCTGTGGCGCCATCTCACTTCCGCAGAGCCGCTCTCCGGAAATGCTCCGACCTTCTTCGGGCATCTCGTGGTTGACGATGAAAGGGTGCGACCCGAGGGAAGCTACATCATAGGCGGCATCGTCCTCGAGATACGTGATTCCTCCCTGAGTATCCCCGCCACGTCACAGGCCCTGGCAATGGCATGCGAGGGCCGCCTGCTCCGGGAGATCATCGAGATACCGCCCTGCGGCATGGAGGCCGTCGACACCGGAGCCGATCAGGCTCTCGTCAGCAGCGCCTCACATGACAGGAAGAAGAACTCACTCAGGCTGACCTACGTGAGCAGGAGGCTGCCATGGAGCGACATCATCAAGGAGAACACACCATGAGGGACTCCGGCATCACGCAGGAACGCTATCGCGAGACCAAGGCGATGATCGACGATATCATCGTCGATGGCGATTATCGACGGTCCGACGAACCCTACTACGATCCGGACGTCACCATGCTCGAGGTCCTCCGGGTGATGTTCGCCTACAACATGGCGAAGAGCTCGAAGAAGCTCCGCTCGCGCGAGCAGCTCGAATCGTTCGTCGACAAGGAGGGCATCCGGACATGGCTCGACTGGGTCCACAAGACACGCAACGGTGGAGTCGACAACGGGTACGGGCATCTGATCGAGAGCCCGGAAAGCTATCGTCATAGCCCCGGCATTACCCGGTGGGTCAGCTTCGGGATGTTCATGCACAACGGACAGATCTCCGGACCGGGGCGCACCGACCTCTATTACAATCGCATCCTCAAGCGATTCCAGGAACAGCGCTGCCGGTTCGACGATGACATCGTCACAAGCATGACGCACGACATCGAGCGGGGCGTTCGCGAAGGTGCGACCCCAGGACTCGTCATTCCCGACATCAAGCAGATCCGTGAGAATTTCCAGGACCTGATGAAGGAGAGCTATCGGAACAGCATGGCGGACGTCAGGATCCCGTTCGGAGCCAGAGGCGCAACAATGTCCCTGCAGCATGACCCCTTCCTGTTCGGATACGGGGATCTTGTGAAACAGGCAAGGATACAGACCTCCGAATCCGAACGGTTCAGGATGCTGTCCGATACGATCACGGATATCGTCTCCACCGCCAAGTGGCCGGACGACGCCCGGTATGAGGTCACCTTCAGCGTGACCGGCGCCACCTGCGGCGAGGCGGACGACGCCGATGCGACACGAAGGATGGTCATCCAGTTGCGCTTCCGGCAGCTCGACCATCTCCTCGAGAGCAGGGACATCATCCACTACCTCGGTGGCATGGACTATTCCATCGATCTGACGGCAGGGCAGCTCGTCGAGAAATTCATGTCCCAAAAGGACCGCGGAACCCTTCTCAGCGACGAGATCGCCAAGACGGCCAAGAGAGAGGCCAGCAAGATGGCGCGGCGCAAGCGAAAGGCCGACCGGATCGGATCCGGCAACATCGACGTGGATCATGTCGCCGTGCATCTTCTCGATCTCGTCAAGCAATACAATCCCGAGGCTCATGAGGAGATAACGGCGGGCAGGAGGGTCAGCATCGGCCTTCCTCTCGATATGCTGGAAGGCTTCATCGGTGGCAGGAGCCCGAAGGACAACGCGAAATCCAGGAAGAAGAGGAAGAAGGAAAACATCTCCTTCATACTCCACGAGGGTCAGATGCGTTCGCGCTTCCACATCAATGACGACATATACTGGGACAAGGGTCGCATGAAGGTCGGAAGACTGCCTGAGACAGCCATGGCCGGCCTCATCGGAAAGCCCGCGAGAGCAGTGGTCGACCATCCCATCGCCGACCTTCTCGGTACCGTCAGCAAGGCCTATCCGGCAAGATGGGGCGACTCCACGTGGATCACATTCACGCCCCTCATCGAGACGACGTCGGTCAGTTCCACATGAACGACACGCTCAGGCACCGAACCCTGTATGGACGCATCCGCAGCGGCATCACCGAGGCGTGCGAGACCATCAAGATCCAGTGTCGACGCGGAAACGGCCCGATGGACGGTAAGAGGATCGATCAACGCGTCCTCGAGCACTTCGATCGATACAGCCATGAAGAGATCGATGAACAGGCCCGCAGTCTGCTCTATCAGGCCGACGACGGGACCGGGCGCATGCGGGAGAGGATCGAGATGAACAGAGGGCAATGGTGGCACCAGGCACTCAGGACGCTGGACGAATCCGCGAAGCCTTCCATAACCGATATCGCGAGGTGGAGAAGGCATACGACCATCTGCGCCTTCAGGCTGGAACGGACCGTCTCCACGCTCCTCGTCAGGGCAAGCCTCGAGATGACCGGGACCCGTGAAGAATGCGAGGACGCCTGCAGGATGCCGGGATGGGCCCAGAAGGCCGGCGTGGTGGCAAGAAACGCCGCGGACTACGACATAATGGGCCTGTCATGGAATCATGGCAGCGACATCAGCATCGCAGCGGACACGGTCCAGATCCGTAGGACGCCCCCGTCCTCCTACGTCGCCTCCCTTCCGGGAAGACATCTCGAAGAGCTGGTGGATGCGCCTTTCCTCAGGGATTCCGGCATCAGGATAATCACGGCCGAGCAGATGAACGAGATACTCTTCGTCGAGACGGACGCACATGATGAGCACAACACGGTATCGTTCCTCGATGACCCCGAAGGAAGGCTAGCGGCCTAGCCCCTGACCCAAGGCAGCCATCATGCCCGGCCGCTGCATGCGGGAATGCCGACCTCCGGTCAGCGCATCGAGATCGCGTTTCTGATCGCTGTCCCGGGCCGCCTTCTCCATCGACTCCGCGAGACGCTCCGCGCCCCTGCCTTTCAGGATCTCCTGCCCCGGCACCGGATGGTAGCGGATCTGGAAACCAGCGCCATAACGCTCGGCCGACTTCTTCGCATGGAGAGTCGACCAGCCTTCAGCCTTGCTCCACTTCTCGCGGCCCTCGTCGGTGAGGGTGCGCATGTCAATGCGCTCCACCGAATCGACGCGCACCACCACCGACTTGCCCTCCATCTCCCTGTCCTCGTAGAAGCGCACGAGGTCCCCACGCTTGAGCTTCCCCCAGCGGTCGGAATTCTTCCACTTGTCGAAACGCGTCGTCGAGGTCCTCTCCCCATCGAGGATGGCGTCGAACGTCGTCTGCGACTTCACGTCGGGGCGTGCCTCCCACCCGAAGGCGAAATACATCGAACCCTTCTCGGCGATCGGCTCGCCCTTGAACGTCCTCTCATCCTCCTCCTTCTGACGGAGCGGATCGCGGGCACGCTCGGCCGCCGCCTTCAGCTCGAGATCCGGATCGGCCGCCGTCAGGTCCGCGAAATGGGGATCGACCATAACCCTAGGCGACGGAGACCTGGAAAGAAGACCCGAGACCGGGATGCGTCCCTCCGCCATGCGCGCAGCGACGAAGCCCCATGCGCCGGAACGGCCACGGGCCCAACGACCACCCAGCGTCACGTCGGCTCCCTTCTTGAGACGGTTCAGGTCCGCGACCGCGCGATGCGCGTCACGGTTCTCCATCTCGTCCGACTTGAAGTGGACCGGAATCGCCCGACCACCGGGCTCCTCCTGGACCGACATGGCCACCACGACCTTGCTGCGGCCGGCAGAGAACGCCGTGTCAAAAGAGACATCGGGCTTATCCACGATCTTTCCGAGCAGGTTCTTGCGGATCTCCCCGTCGCGCTTCTTCGCGAGAACAGACGGATTGTCGGGGGCCGGCCCATCCATCCCAGTATCTCGGGAGACCATCGCACCGGACGGCTTGGCGAACATCGCCACATCGACACCCTTGAGAGCCTCGTGTACGAGCGGCTCCACTTTCTTCCAGTCCAATCCGCCGTTACCGCATCCTGGCGGCGTGATGGCGACGGACTTGTATCCGCCTTCCCGGAGCTTGTTACCAAGCTCCCTCAGGCCGCTCTCCACCCATTCCATCCGTGAGTCGCTCTGCCAGTCGTCCTTGGTGGCGAGCGCCGCCCACTTGCGCCCATCGGGCAGATCGAACAGGATGGCCCGACCGGGACGGAGTTCTCCGGATCTGATCGCCGCCTCATAGGGCCGCATGACCGCGGCTCCCCATTTCTCCTTGAACGCCTTAGCCACCCCGGCGCCCATGACGCCCTCACCATTCCTCTTCAGCCTGCAGTTCACGGTGTTGACGAGAACTTCGGCGTCGTGTTCGACGATATTGCCGGAGGTGTATTCCAGCGTCTCGAGCGGCTGTTTCTTGAAGGCCATCGGAAATCCCTGCGTCAGATCCATCCTGAAAGCGCAAGTATGACATCCCGACGGGCGACGAGACAAGGATATTGATCAGGCAAGAGAAGGAAAAAACCGTGTTCGGTGAAGACAGACTCCTGAAGGAAGACCAGCTACGAGCATATGCCGGCGGTCTCCAATGCAAGACAGACGACGAGCTCGTCGAGGAATCCCGAAGTCAGATCCACAGCGCCGCCCTTCTGGTCCGGCATTCGACTCACGACCAGAAGGCGACGAAATGCTGGGAGGAGAGCGAACGCCGCGGGCGTCCCTGGCTCTACCAGCGCGGATACAACCGCGCCGTCAAGGAGGCCGGTGGAGAGATCAATGCATCCGATCTCTTGTGCGCCACCGAAGAACATCATGCGGAGAAACGGACATGAAGACATACCTGCAAGAAGCCGGGAGAATAGCCCTCGGTCTGATCATCATGGGGTTCGGTGCCGCGATGACTACGATGATGATCGAGATGGGCATTCATGCTCACTGGGAGATCGCGACCATCAAGGACATCGCATCCTACGTCTTCAGTCTCGGCATGGCGATCGCGATCCTGGCCGGCGGATCTCTGCTGACCGTGAACCCGAAAATCCACGGCGCGAGGATATGGGAATGGGAATGACGGGAGAAGCACACGAAGCGCGCGAGGCCTTCCTTCCACAGGACATCAGGAAGGTCGCAGCCGGCACCTATGAGGCCGATCTCGTCAGGGAGGCGTTCGAGAGCGGACATGCCGTCGACAGAATAGCCAGGACCACATACAATCCCAAGAAGAGACTGCCATTGGCACCCTTCGGGTTCGGAATCGGCCTGGTGATATCCCTCCTCGGCCTGATGCCTGTGCTCAAGTATCTCGTGGAGGACGGAAGATCAGACATGGCCCTCGTCGGACTGGGAATGGTCATGGCCGGCACCGTCCTCCACGTCTTCTGCATGATCGTCGACGGACGACAGGAGAAGGACGATGAAGCATCGTTCCTAGAACATCATGGGCAGGTCAGGCAGAACCTGCTCTCACGATTCATATGCGAGGACGGCCAGATGACCGGACCGCGGAAAACGGAGGAAACGACGAATGGATGAAGGAGAGGCGGCGATCGCGATCGGGGATGCCCTCAAGGACGCGGACATGAAGGTCCTCGCGCTCGATACGGGAGAGATCTTCGTGGAGATGCCGGACGGCAGCAGGTTCGCGCTGAGCGTCGAAGAGGTCGATGAATTCCCCGTCGACCTCGATGAGGACGATCTCGATGAGGACGATGGTACCAGCGGTCAGGATCGAGAATCCTACAGCGATGATCAGGATCGCGAATCATATCACGCGGGAGATGACTGATGGCGCGCTGGAACGAGACCGATCACGGGCTGAAGGACAAGCGGACACCGCCTGACTTCCGCTGCATCGAATGCGGCAGCGAGCCGAGACTGACGGACGGACGGGAGATCTATCCCCATCGCCCCGATCTCGCATCCAAGCGGTTCTACAAGTGCGACACCTGCCCCTCCTCCTATTGTGGCTGCCACCCGAACACGACTACCCCGCTCGGTTACCCCTGCGGCGCCCAAACAAGGAAGGCACGGGGCGAGGCACATGCAGTGGTCGATCCGATATGGCGCGACAGGATCACGAGCCGACAGACGGTCTACTTCGAGCTCGCAAGACGCCTGCAGATCCCGCGCGAGGAATGCCACATCGCATGGATGACCGCGGACGAGGCGCGAGACGCCGCACTCGTCGCAAAGGATATCCGGGCCGACCTCGAAAAACGGCCTCCGCGATGAGCAGGCCATCATGGGGACACACACCGCGCAAGTGCCTGAGATGCGGACGGGTCGGTCCGCGTGTCTCCCATGGCGGGGGATACATCCACGCCTACTGCCGCACCGACGACGAGAAGAAGGCGGACCGACAGAAGCATCGTGACAGGCGCAAGGCACGCATCGCATCACAGAAGGAAAAGACATGAAGGACAAGCGCGATCTCGTCCTCGTGCGTGAACACGATGGCGGGCATGAGTTCATCCTCGTGGACACGTCCAAGGGGACCATTCCCTCGCTCGAGGGAGATAGGACCTACAACGATGTCGTGGCCTTCCCGTTGAAGGACACCCTCCGGGATGAAGGCATGACCTATCCGGTCGTCTATGACGACAACACGATCGGGATCAACAGGCAGAAGGCGAAGGTCAGTAGCCAGGCCGCGATGCCGATGAGCGTCAAGCGCCGATACGAGCGATGGGCGGAAAAACAATGAGGCAGGGGACCACCTGGAAGGAGGAAAGCCTGATCACGGCGCTCCGCCCCTTCGCCATCATCGCCGCGCACATGCCTGCGGAGGCACTGGAGAAGGACGACTTCTTCGCCGTCGACGACGAGCATCCCGACATCGTCCTGAGGACGCGGGATTTCCGGCGCGCCTACGAGGTCGTAACGAGGATCGATCCCGCTTTCAGAAGGGACCTGATCGGCAAGGAGACGCTACTCGACAAGACATTCGGCAGCCCCCGTTGGGGATGGCTCGCCTACACACTGCTCGGCCTCACCGGAGGGATCGTATCCGCGCACGCCCATGGATGGGCCGAAATGACCAGCAGGGCACTGCAGAACCTGCTCGCATCCTGACAAGGAACATGAGATGACCGAACAAAGAAGCGACCGGCAGCTGCGCCTGGCCGGCCCCGGAGACTGGCCGGCGGAACGCCTCGTCGAGCTCTCGACGCACGTGCTGACGGGCCCTGAATTCAGCGATGCGGTCAAGCTGATCGATGAGGCAATCGGCGGAAGCCTGCCACAAGGCAGTCTCTTCGCCTACCTCTTCCGCCGGTTCGGTTTTCCGAACACCGGATCGGACGACTACAAAGAGCTGTGCCGCTACTACCTCACGACGACGCACCCGGGAATGATCATGGGCATCGTGCCCTATTCCGGCGGGGATTCCTCCATCTCGATATCATTCATGGTCTCCCACGAGACCCGCACCGCCTGCGAGGATTGGTACCAGAGATCACGGAAGGCCCGGCACGAGCGTTTCATCGCCTGGATCGAGGAACAGGGCCGCGTGCCGGAATGGTCGGAACGTTTCCTTGCCGAACTCAAGGCGCAGGGATGGCCCGTTCCTGCCGGACATTCCGGCTGGAGGAGGATCATACCCGCACTCACGATGCTGTCCGGGCTGCGCGAAAGATCCGACCGGATCATGGACGCAACGGAAGAGACCTCCTGGTACGACGAGATCAAGAAGGACTACGCCAAGATCGAGACCGAGGGCGATCCGGGTGTAGACTATCGTGATCCGGACTGGCGGAACTGGGACGAAGACGATCCCATGAAGCCTTACGCCGAAGCGATCCATGATACGCTGCAGGACCTCAGACGACCGGTCTGGATCAGGGACTGCGCCATCGATCCATGGGGCCCCTGCGAGGAACCCGACGAGGACGGAGACACCGAAGAGCACGAGGAAAGGGGAAAAGGCCTCGCCTCCGCCGAGTACGCGGATGTCGCTGGATATCCCTGCGGCGCTCTCGGAAACTTCGATCCCATCGGCTACTGCAGGCTGCAGGACACGATAATGGAGGAAGGCGCAGGCGATCCCGTAAAAGGCATAGCGGCCGTGCAGGCCATCCTCGATGCCCGACGCAAGGACGAAGGGCAGAACGACTGACACTTTCGGGCCGGAACCAGCCCGTCGGCTTCAGACCGCGATAGCGGTCGGCTCTCCATGAGGAGGGCCAGGCGAACGGTTCCACGACAAGACGACACACGCATAAAACCACGAACAATGCATCTCACCCATCCGGGGAGACGCGGTTCGCGAGGCGTGGTCGCAACGAAGCCCCGACCACCCGCGATGCGCATCGCCGGCCATCGGCCACAGACGCACATCCGCAACCGCGCCTCCCATACGGAGAAGTGAAATGAAGACAGAACTGCACAAGGAAATCGACGGAATCCATGCTGCTCTCAAGGCACGCGGCGTCGATCTCAAGCGATCCGACGTCATCGAGAGCGTAGCCATCGCCCGCGGACATCGCAACGCGCACGAGATGATGGCGGCAGCGCAGAAGACGCAGGAGGAGGAGCACCCCTTCGCTGATCAGACCACGAAGCTCCGCGAAGACGGAGACAGCGATCTGCGGCATCAGCTGCGCCTGCGCACCCTCGAGGTGGAGCAGCTGCGGGAGGACATCAAATGCACGGAGATGCGCTCGAACTTCGACTGGATCGGCTGGAAGAAGACCATCAAGGCCATGAAGAAGGCCGCGCACCACGGCAAGGACCCGATCAGCGACGAAGATCTGATGCTCATCCGAATGGCGGTCTCCGACAACCACTGCAAGTCCAGTTCAGCCGAACGCAGTTCAGCCGAATACCGCGTCATGGAACTGGCCAAGAAGCGCCTTCCCGCCATCCTGTCACGGCTCGACGCCGCAGAGGAGCTGCTCGGGAAGGGAGAAGTCGTGACCGGTCCGATCCTCGAAGCGATCAAGGACATGGTCGAGGTCGAGGCCAATCGGGACGGAGACCTGTTCGACGACTACTTCCTGCCCGACCCGGACAGCGATCTCGACGAGGACCAGCAGGGCGTGCTGCGCGCCGCGAAGGCGTTCTCGATCGACGACCTCCACACCCTCAGCGGCACGGACGAGGACGACATCCTCGAACGGATCGAGGAACTCGAAGCCGACATGGACAGCTGCCAGACCGGACCTGCGAGCGTACGCATCAACGTGGCGGAAGCTGTCGAGGCTCTGCGCCGAGGAGAAGGTTCGATCCTACTCCACAGGGAACTGATGGCCATGGCCCGGGCGGTCGATATCGACCCGCGCGGAACGAAGGGCGTCATCTACCCCAAGCACGAAGGCTGACAACGAAGAGGGGAGGGCCACGGTCCTCCCCGACATCAAACGGGGAGATCGACAATCCCCTGAGAAAGGAAAAAGCAATGGCCATGCAACCGCTGGACCCCAACACCCATCCGAGCTGGCTGCAGCGTCATATGCAGAGCTTCCGGAGCGACATGCATCAGGCAGCGGAAGCCGCACGGAAGGAGACAGATGCCGACAAGGCGCTGGCACATGTCGGCGAACTCGCCGATCAGGTCGAATACCTCGGCTCAGTCGTCGCCGCACTGGTGAATCACGTCGCGCGCCAGCACTGAGGAGATCTGCATTGACCGACAATCTTCCCATCCCCTCGAAAGGGACACCGTTCAAGCGGGAGGACGCCATACTCCCGCAGGGCGGGCAGTACTGGATCTACAATCCCAAGGAAGATGAGGGTCGAGGCCATCCCGTCAAGGGCAGAGCGTATCTGGTCAAGCAGGTCCACGTCATCGATGGGGAGATCCATTCGCTCGAGACGGCACATCATCCCGAGTCAGGTCAGGGCGGCGTTCGCATCTCGATCGACGAGTTCCTCGAGAAGTTCGAATACACCGAGCAGGGGGAAGCAATCCGCGCGGCAGAGATAGGGAAGGTCACCGCGACGATCTCCAAACTCCAGCGCCTCCTCGCCGACCACACACGCGAAGCCTCCGGCCCTCCGCAGGACGACAGGGCCGGCATGCTCACCGGTCCGCGGGTCAATTCACCCGACACGGTCAACGCGCTCGTGACATCCGGAAAGAGCGTCGCAGAGATGACGCAGGGCATAGAGGCCAGGCGCCAGACGATGCTCGACATCTCGGAGCGCATCACCGAAACGGCCAAGTCGATCGAGACCGAGACCAAGAAGCTCGCGCGCTTCTACCAGGAGAAGGCCGGAGCTGCGCTCGCATCGGTCAACGACGTCCTGCTGCAGGCCGAGCACCTCAAGAAGGGCATCACCACACTCGGTCTGTTCGCCGGTGACGGGGTGGAGGTCAACCTCGTGCGCGACGGAAAACCGGCGACGGGCGAAAAACTCGCCTTGCGCCAACTGAAGCTGCATCTTGACGAGGAGCTCGTCTGCCACATCGATGACGAAGGTGGCGCGGACTATACCGCGATCAACGATCTGGGCGCGTTGTTCGACCGCGATCCCGACCTTCTCGACCGCATGATCCCGGAGAAGCTGGGCGTCGTGCTCATGCGCTTCAGGCGCAATGACAAACAGTATTCCTTCTCATGGGCCCGAGGCATCAACTCTGACATCGCCGACATGCTCGCGAACATCGAGGAGAACGCGCTCAACAAGGAGCAGGTGCTGCTCGTGCGGAACGGCGAGAAGGTGTGGGAGGTGCGGGCTACCGATGCCCTGCAGAACATACCACGCCTCTTCCCCCGGGAGCGCGATCTGGATGACGTCTACCGTCAGCGTTCCCACGCGTTCCGCGGCATCGAATCCTCGATGATCACGCCCAAGGATCTCCAGTATGTCGAGGCGCGCGGCAAGTTCGAACAGATGGCGCTCGAGTACCGACGTGTGCTCGTGCTCCTCTGGGGCCTCGACCAGCGCCTCCAGCTCTTCGGACACTTCTTCGACCGGCAGCGCCACCAGACCTTCCTCACCGCCGAGTTCCAAGAGGAATGCCTCAAATTCATCGCGGACGAAGAAGACGTCCTCGTGGAAGGAAGGCCCTCTGTCCACCGCTACCGCGAGACCCTCAATCTCGACGTCGAGGCGGGCAGCCGGATCATCGTGAGATGGCGCGACATGATCAACATGGAGAGCTGTCCTGCCATGGTGGAGATCAACCAGAGGACCTATGCTGAACAGCTGAAATACAATCTCAGGCAGGAGCGGGAGCTCGTCACCGTGGAGCGCCGGGGCGGGAAACTGATGGTTCCGGTCGAAGCCACGCATCCTTGGCGCGACACGGTGCGCAAGTTCTACGTCGACATCGACAGGGGCGACCTCCACAGCTACATCACGCTCGATGCCATGCGCACCGAGGACATCAGATGGTACCTCGCCAACCGTGTCGCACGGGCGGACTACCTCTCCTACATACGAACCTTCCTGATGGCCTACGACGTGCTCAAGCCTCAGGAAGAGGCGGAGGCGTCAGCCGTCGAAGACATGATCGAGAGATCCGGTGGTCCCGCGAAACGCACCGCGGTGATGAAGGCGCTGACCCATTGGCGCATCTCCTCGGCTGATAAGGTCCTTCCTGTCGGAGAAGAGGGCGCACTGGAGAAGACCAAGAGAACGATACTCGAGCACGCCGAACTGCTGTCGGGTAACATCCCGGACGAGAACCTCGAGATGGCCCGGAAGATATCCGATCAGAGCGGCTCCTACCGCGTGGGCCTTACGATCGGCGGGGAATACGTCGCCACGCGCGATCATCCGGACAGACCGGCGAACGTGCCGTTCCCCTGGGTGCAGGAGCAGATCTTCAGCAAGAACGGCAAGCTCATCAGGGAGCGGTTCCACCGTGCCAATCTGGAGCGGACCGATGTCGTCCAGCTCATCGAAGGCAAGTCGACGCCTCAGGACCAGACCATCGCAAAGATGCGACGGCGCGAATACGACGGGGAGGATGACCCCTCGTCGATCATCGCGGTCATGAAGGCCATCAACCAGCCCGAGACGACGGACGCGTGGCGCATGATCATGGAGCCGGAGACGATCGCAGAGGAACGGGATTCGCATTTCCGTATGTCAAGGAAGCCCAAGGGCCGGAACGAGCCGGTGCATTGTGATCTTCCACTCGCGATCACCCGACACAGGGACTACGTAAGCGTCCTCTACCTGTCGGTCCGCCCAATCGACGCCATGGCCGCTCTCGGAGGGGAATCCGGTGCGCACGCCCGGCAGTTCTACGACACATGGTTCGCATTTCCAGAGAAAGCCTGGGGCAACCTGATCGATCGCGGCCCCATCGGCTTCGAGACGAGTTCGCTCACAACCCGCCTCGATCTCAAACCGGCGCTCGGCAACGGCGGTCACATGGACCGACCGGAATACGCCCTGAAGGATGCGGAAGTGCTCGAGAAGACGGCGCGATACGATGAGATCATGTCCCGATTGATTCAGCTCGGATGGATGAAGCCCGAGAAGGAAAAGAACTGATGGCAGGATTCGTAGACCGGCGCCTGATGACCCGCGACATGGCACTCGCCGAGGTCGAGCAGATGGACAGGCAGCTGGCTGGATACGCCGAAGAATACGGTCTGGCCGGCGACAACCTCCCCAGGGTCATAGGCGCCAGCGACGAGAACGCCTGGGTCGAGACCAAGTACCTCGTCGCATGGGGATGCGAACTCAAGGCGTGGAATGAAAGGGAACCACAGAACTACACCATCCACTACCAGTCTCCATGCGACCCTCAGGACCTCGGCGGTCTCCGGGAATTCAATCTCCTAGAGGGGACGAAGGTCAACCCGTCCGACCTGCGCCGCATCGCCCTCGCCGTAGGCAGGCGTCGCGAGATGCAGTCGATCGGTGTGGAGCCACGTACGAATCCACTGTGGAGCTTCGCGGCCAGCACCTTCGCGAAGGCCGTCGTTCTCGACCACCTGGACCGGCACGGGCGTCTCGATCTCAATAGCAGGAGCATCGAAATGAACGGCCCCGTCATAGGCCTGTCGTTCCGAGCGGAATGGAACCAGAACCTGCAGTACATCGACGAGGGCAGGATGAGCATCAGCGGAGCTCTCCATGTGCCCGAGGCGGTGAAGCTCGGGATCGAGAAATACGAAGGACGACCGCTGTCGAGCCTCATCGAGGGCAAGTCCTACGAGAACATCACCATCGAAAGCATCCATGTGCCCGAGCGATATGATGACGACGATGATGACGGCGAGACGTCCATCACGATCTCCTTCAGGGGTGGCATCGAACGCCTCGGCAAGACTCCGTCGACCATTCCGGACGGCAATCCCCTGACGCGTTGGCTCGAACTCGCGCGCGACTGACAAGGAACGACAAACATGAAGAAGACCTACACTATCGGCCTGACGCGGACCGTCAGTCGCACGGAGACCGTCGAAGTCGAGATCGAGGCGTCAAGCCCCGAGGAAGCACGCCAGAAGATGCTGGAGCTTCCCGAAGAATGCAACGACAGCTGCCCTGACGGCGTTATCGAGGGAGATGCCGACGAGATCGGCGACTGGGCCGTCGAATCCGTCAACAGCGACAACGCCGACCAGTCCGAATGCCTCCAGATCCTGCTCGGCCGGAAGGCCGCCTGAAACGACGAAAGGAAACAACGACATGAACGACAAGACTCAAGAACCCATCGCCGACTTCGACCGGTCCATCTCCGATCATCTCAACATCCATGGGGAGGAGATCCGCGAAGCCGCAGACATGATCGATGACGAAGACGGTGACCGTTCGGACACGCTCGACGACATCATCGGCGATATCAAGAGCCACCTGGGGGCGAAGGCCGCCAACACCGTCGGTGACGACGAGGCGGAGGACGCCATCGAGACGGCGGAACGCTGGACCACGAACAACGTCTCCAACTCCACGACCGACCGGCGCGTCGCTGCGGCCTATGCCATGCTCGGGCGGGAAGAGGCACGCGAACGTCTGGGACTCGACACGAAGACCTGGCGCCTCACGATCGACGAGGTCCAGCATCATCGCCGGATCTACACCGTGAGCGCCGCCACCAAGGAGGAGGCCATCAGACTCGCCGAGCAGGGTGAGACCGAGGCCGAGGAGGACGTTCGTCTGGTCGGTGTCATCTCGCGGGACAACGCCGAGATCATCGAGGACTAGATGCCACCCGATCGGCCTCTTCGATGAGCAGGGACGGCGTCAGGACCTGAGGAAGTATCCTGGCACCTCCCCTGCCGTCGTAGAGGACGTAGAACGGTATCGCATTCCGCCCGTTCTTCTCTAGGAACGCCGTGATTGCGGGATCACCGTCCGTCCAGTCACCGGTCATCACCACAATGCCCGCATCATCCAGCGCCGCACGGACTTCGTCCCTCTCGAGAGCCACCTTCTCGTTCACCTTGCAGGTGAGGCACCAGTCGGCGGTGAAATCGAGCAGGACCGGCGTTCCTTCGGACAAGGTTCTCTCCAGGAGCGACTCGGAGAAGACAAGGTCACCGGACTCCGGTGACTGCATTTCCGCTCCCTGCGAGGGCATCATCGGAAATGCAGCGATCAACACGACGGACAGGATGGCCATCAACGCGGCAGGAGCACGTGCGCTCCTGCCCGACTTCTGGTTGCGGCCGATCATACGAGCGCCGAAATAGAGCATGACGACCATGAGAGTCGCCATGACCAGACCCGTCACGTTCTCCTGCTTCCAGAGGATCCAGGCCAGCCACATCGCCGTCATTCCCATCGGCACGGCCAGGATACGCCGCAGACCGACCATCCACCTGCCCGGCTTCGGCAGCCTGCGCCTCAGAGGTGGCGCGAGCGCTATCATGAGGAACGGGAATGCCATTCCCAGTCCGAGGCCGGCGAAAACGGACATCGCCGACATCGTGGGGAGCACGAGAGCCGCGCCCAGCGCTCCCGCCATGAAAGGACCGGCACAGGGTGACGCTATGAGGGCCGCCATCGCCCCGGTCCCGACGGAGCCACGAAATCCGGGGGCGACAATACCAGATGTCCGGCCGAACTGGGCGAGTTCGAAGCCACCTGCCAGATTCAGCGTGATCAGGGACACCAGAGCCAGCATGGCAAGGACGAAGACAGGCGACTGCAGTTGGAAGGACCATCCGGCGGACGCACCAAGATCGCGAGCCATGATGACGAAGGCTCCCATGGCCATGATCGTCCCCATGGTGCCGATCGTATAGCCGATGCCTTCCGTTCTTGCGGTCTTCTCACCCGACGAGGACTTCGCAAGTGAGAGTGCCTTCAGGGAGAGGATCGGAAAAACGCAGGGCATGAGATTGAGAAGAAGCCCTCCCAGGAATGCGGCCAGAAGGACACTCCAGAGCGACGTCGCAGTGGAGGAGGAACCCGAAAGAACGGGAAGCATCCCATAGGCGCTTCCCCGGCCCTCCCGAGGCTCCTCGGCATCCGTATCCGTATCCGGAGAGGGAGAGGCCTCTTCCTCTATCGAAGCGACATCGACTTCGGTCTCTGACGGTGCCGAAGGAGCGACGGAAGGAGGGGACTCGATCGTCTCGGACGGAGGCTCCACCCATCTGGCCGACACCTTGTAGGCCGACGATCCATCCCGGATGACACCCGAGAATGCCGTCCTCTTCATCTTCGGAGATGCAGCGAGCGATATGAAGCTGCTGCCTCCCTCCGACCTGACGCCCGGTGTTCCGGAGGACTCCAGCCATCCCTGCTCCGACGGGAAAACAGTCGGCGATCTTCCTGAGACGCGAGGAATGCTCAGGATGAATCGACCATCCTCATAGGTGAAGGTGCCGTTGACCGTCCTGTCCGGAATCCGCGCCTCGGCCTGCCTGATCCGGGAAAGACCCGGGTAGTCGGTCTCCCCCTCGCCTACGACGAGCACCTTCTCAAGTGTCCTCGACTCCGGAACGCACTGGGTGCTCGAGCAGGCCAGCCAGCTCACCTTGGCAGTCAGTGGAATGGGCTCTCCGGCCGTCAGGCCGCTCGGAACCCTCATCGTCGTCAACAGCGCGAAGCTGCCCTCGTGAACGAAGGATGCGATCCCCTGCACATCGAGAATCTTCGGGGCCGGATGGCGGAGGTCCGAGAAGATGAAGTCTCCCGGCACCTTCCATTCGATTCGCGGCGGTGCGCCAACCTCTCCGGGATTGGTCCAGTATGCGTGCCAGCCCGGCTTCGCATCCATGACCAACGCGATCCTGACGATCGACCCTGCCTTGGGGCTCAGCGTCTCGAACGCCAGGGACGGCTCCACGCCGCGCGATTGCGCATGTGCCTTACCCTGAACAGCTGCGAGCATCAGGATCATCAGAAACAAGCGCAGCATATTCATTCAGGCACATCCATAATTGTAAATCCAACTCAGGCCGTCTTGAGACCTGAATCTTAAGTCAGCCTTATAGGATGAACGACCTGCGTTCCCAATGAACGGCACGCATCATCCGACAATCCCAGGAGAAGCAGATGTCGCAGCAAGACCTGTTCAGGGAGCCCCTGAAACGCCCACCCGTCGCGGTGGCATGGGGTGCCGGTGTCGATTCGACCGCCATGATCATCGAGATGCATCGGCGGGGAGAGCCCATAGACATCGTCCTCCACGCCCTGACGAAATGGGAGAATGCCCTCACGGACAGATACGTCGAATACTTCACGCAGTGGATGGACCAGCAGGGGATACCCAATGCACGGGTGCAGAACTACCCCAAGCGAATCAAGCCCGGCGTGCCCATGTTCGACGGACTCTACGAGAAGTGCCTGGCATACTCTGTCCTGCCCGGCGTCGCTCTCGGTTACCATACCTGTGCCGCGTGGGCGAAACTGACGCCCCAGAAGAACTGGTATCGTTCATGGGAGACGGGACAGCAGGCCATACGCGAGGGAACACGCATAATCCAGTGCGTCGGCTTCGACGCTGGGCCCCGCGATTCGGTCCGGTATGCCGACCGCGAGGGATACGACGACCCCATGTTCGAGATGAGGTATCCTCTCAGGGAATGGAAGATGGATCGCGAGGCCTGCGAGCAGGTCATACGCAATGCCGGTCTCGATGTCCCTCCCAAGTCCAGCTGCACCGGATGCATCGCCACCCAGCCCTTCGAACTCGAGTCATTCCCGACGTCGGAACATGCGCGACTGGTTCTTCTCGAAGCCCGTGCCGCACCGCGACTGAGGAACTGCGACGGCCTGTGGAGAAAGCCCATCAAGGGTCGGAACGGCGCCACTCCCAGGCCCGGTTCCATGACGGAGCACATCGTGACGACCGGATCCCTGTCACAGGAAGTGGTGACGCAGATCCAGCAACAGGCCGTCCCCATGCTCGACAGATGGTGCTCGGGCATCGGCGACGAGCCGGTCGAACACAGGCCATGCATCGGAGAATGGCTCGAGATGTTCGACGCAGCACACTCCCAGATGGATCAGGGAGGACGATACGTCCGCTACCAGGACCAGATGAGTATTCCCGCCAAGGCCGCATGAGCGGTCGGCCACCGAAACCGAAGGAGAGAACGAATGAACACACGTATCGAATACGCCTATCGCGACGGAGCCAACTACAAGGCGGCGGGACATGTCATTCTGACCGGCGAGGCCGACGAAGATCTTGTCCGGCGACTGCGGCGTGCATGCATGAACGAGGACGATCATGCCTTCTTCGTCCCTGAGTCCGTCGGCATGGCGCGGCTGCCCACCTGGGATTGGGACGACGAGGTCGATCACCCTTTCCACACTCTCGAGGACGTCGTCATGACCACGGAGGCGGCGACGGAGGCACGGTCGATCAATGATATCGTTAGGGATTTCGAGAACAGGGACTGGGATAGAGAGAGCGTCGAACATCCGATGGTCTCCGGCGCGGCGCATACGATTCCCGTCCAGCGGCCCGATGCACGGGCGATCACCAACATCATGAGGTGAGAACGAGAAATCGGGTCGAAGAAGACGGATGAGGAATGGAATTATCGAGAACGGAAAAGAGATGAAGATCAAAGTCAGGAGCTTCCTCGCGCGCCTGAAGCGCTGTGAGAAGGGCAACGTCCTCCCGATGATGGCGGCCGCCCTGGTGCCTGTCCTGGTCACCATAGGGGGCGGCCTCGACTACGCACGGGCGAGCCTGGCGAAGGCCAAGCTGCAGGAGGCCGTCGACAGCGCGGCGCTCGCGGGACGACGGGGCATGAGCCGCGACGACATCGCGACGGCCCGACCTCACGTCGAGGCCTTCATGCGATTCAACTACCCCGATCAGACATACGGCACGGAAAAGCTCAAGCTGACCATCACCAAGCCCGACACCGGCGTCGTCAGGGTAAAGGCGGACACTTCCATCAGGACGACCCTCCTCGCCCTCGTGGGCATCGAGAAGTTCGACATAAGTGCACTCGGCGAGGCCACCCAGAATCTCGACAACGTCGACATCGTGCTCGTCCTGGACACCACCGGCTCGATGAACGAAACACTCGGCGGACAGAGAAAGATCGAGGCGCTCAAAGATGCGGTCAGGGGGCTCTACGACGAACTCGAGCCCGCGCAGACTCAGCTGCGATCCCAGAACCTGCGTCTACGCATCGGAGTCGTTCCCTATTCCAGCACGGTCAATGTAGGCAGGCAGCTCATCGCTGCGGGATCGATGAACGTCCGCAGCAGAGATGCGAAATACTACCACTGGTACAATGACCGGGCGAACAACCGCGACAACTGGAAGTTCGGACAGCGCACCTACAATCTGGAAGGATACGTCGGAACCGGCACCTTCGGCACGAGGAACGGTCATAGCAACAATTCCAATGTCCGGTGGAAGGGCTGCATCGAAGAGCGGGGTACCGTCGCAACGATCACGGCAAACGATTCTCGCAACGCGCCCCCAGAGGGAGCGCTCGATCTCGACATAGACGCGATTCCCGGATGGGACGAGAACACGCAATGGCAGCCATACGTCTTCGATCCCCTCAACGGCGATCCGAACACGAGCTGTCCGAGCGAGGTCACACTCCTCGACGAACTCGATAGCGGTGACATCGAGAGCATAGTCCAGGGTCTGCAGCCGCAAGGATCCACCTATCACGACATCGGAATGATCTGGGGAGCCAGGCTGATCTCCGGCGGCGGGGTATTCGGATCCGGAAATCCCTCGACCTACAACGGTCGCCCGGTCAATCGACACATCATCTACATGACCGATGGCGAGATGAGCGCTCCTGTGGATTCATGCGCCCGGGTCTTCTTCGGTTACTGCCTGAACAGCACCGCGAACCACTCGGCCGCCTATTCCGGATACGGTATCGAGGCCTTCGACAGGAGGGTCGGCGGCATCAGCAACAACGACAACAACGCTCGTCATACGAAGCGCTTCATGATGGCATGCAACGCCGTCAAGTCCAAGAACATCAGCGTGTGGACGATCGCCTTCGGAACCGGAAATGTGGATTCGCTGACCAAGTGCGCCAGCAACTCCGACCAGGCCTACACCGTGGACGACTCGTCCGACCTGATCGAGCGATTCGCCGAGATCGGTCGCAATATCGGCGCCCTGCGCCTGTCGCGCTGATCAATCGAGCATAGATGAGAGCAAAGACCATGAGGAAATTCATACGCGATGATCGCGGCATAGCCGCAGTCGAATTCGCCATCCTGGCCATCCCCCTGTTCATGCTGATCATGGGGTCGCTCGAATTCGGACTTAAGATGTACTACAAGGCCCGGGCAGAGGGAGTCCTCAGGGATGCGGCACGGATGTCCGTCACAGGGGATACCACGCGTATCGGCGAGAAGGGGGAGCTGATCGACGCATATGTCGAGAAGGAGCTGAAATTCTCGTCCAGTGCCGAGGTCGACATCGACAAGGTGTTCTACGACGAATTCAGCCAGGTGAGGCAGCCCGAGAAACGTCTCAGCAACGCCACATCCGCACCATACTGCTTCATCGACACCAACGGGAATCAGACCTGGGACGCCGATCCCTCGCAGACAGGGATCGGCGGAGCGGACGACATCATCGACTACCGTGTCGTGGTCACATACGACGCCTACTTCCCGCTCGTCACGAACGTCATCACGGGCGAGAAGAAGATGACCGTCTCCGCGCAGACCACTGTCAGGAACGAGCCGTTCGCCGGGAACAACGACCAGCAGCCGCAGACCTGCTGCGTATCCGCTGCGGCCGGCAATCCGGTCACATGCGAGGGGTGAGCACATGATCAGAAGAATGCGAGAATGCCAGTCCGGCGTGGCCCTGATCGAGTTCGCGATCACGCTGCCCATCTTCCTCTTCGCCGTAATGGGCGGGATGGAGCTGGCCTGGGAGGCGATAACCCGTCAGCGCATACAGAAAATCGCCGCGACCACCGCGGACAACGCCGCACGCGTGAGGGGAGTCATCGACGAGACCGACATCCACGAGATCATGACCGCGGCGCGACTCAACGGCAAGGACCTCAAGTTGGAGGAGCGCGGACGACTGGTGATCTCATCCTTCCAGAGGAATCCTTCCGACAAGGGGGACTGGATACGCTGGCAACGATGCATCGGGCAGGCCGACGGAGGATCATCCTACGGAAGCCAGGGCAAGGGGAAGAACGATTCCTCCCTCCAAGGTCTCAAGGGTGATGCAGACATGCGTCCTCCCCCGGGAGTGGCCCTGATGGTCGCGGAGGTCGTCTACGAACACGAACCCCTCGTCACCGACGCCTACTTCGGGAGACGGACCTTCCGATACGAAACCGCCTTCATCGTCAGGGACAGGAACGATCTGGGCATCGGAAACGTCACGAATCTCCCTTCGGCCAAGATCCTGAACTGTTAGAAAGAAGCAGAAAGGAAAAGGCATGGCCCGACTCACAGCCAAGCTGGTCACACGGGGCGGACGCCCCGACATCACACGCGAATGCGCCACGGATCCCGGATACGGAATGGCAAACCGTCCGGTCATCCGCAAGATACTCGCCGAGATGAAGGACATGCAGGAATACGATCCACGCTTCGACTACCGCGAGACGGGCCAGGACAATCTGGAGCCCTGGCAGAGACGCCGCAATCTGACGGGATAAGAACGATACGGCGAATTGGATGGCGGCAGGCCGCCTCCTCACGAAGGAGCACGAACAAGATGAGCATCAAGAGACGCGGCGTCCTCGTCGATACGTTCGCCGGGTTCGGCGGGCTATCCCTGGGAATGGAGCAGGCCGGCTTCGATGTCCAGGTCGCGGCAGACGTGGAGCCCGTCAATGCGGCCGTGCACCATCATAACTTCAGCTATGGGAAATCGCTCTGCATCGATCTCCACGAGGATCAGAGCGAGGCCATTCGCAGAGCGCTTCCCGGGGGAACAGACGTCGATGCACTCACGATGGGGCGCCCCATCGACGCGATCGTCGGAGGGCCGCCCTGCCAAGGGATATCGGCGATCGGGAAAAAGCGCGGAGACGACAAACGCAATAGGCTCATGGAGAGCTTCATCGATCACGGCGTCAGGCTTGAAGCGAAGTATCTGGTCAT
Organism: uncultured Salinicola sp.; assembly: GCF_937921195.1. Classification (NCBI taxonomy): domain Bacteria; kingdom Pseudomonadati; phylum Pseudomonadota; class Gammaproteobacteria; order Oceanospirillales; family Halomonadaceae; genus Salinicola; species uncultured Salinicola sp. Next base: position 51,502 of record NZ_CALFQK010000099.1, on the reverse strand, counting down.
GGAACAGGTCCCCACCCTCCTCCAGAAGCAGAACGAGGGCATAATCGACTCGATCAGAGAGAGGCTCCATCGCGCCGGCTATGCCATGGTCGACCCACAGGTTCTGAGAGCCATCGACTTCGGCGTCCCGCAACGGCGAGAAAGGGTGTTCCTCCTCATACATAGAGGGGACATGCCGGCTCCCTCCTATCCATTGCCGACGCATGGCGTTGACGGCGACATGTTCTCGAAAACCACTCCGACCGTCTCTGACGCGTTCGACGGCCTGCCCGATTGCGACGACTACCCTGAATTGTGGGATCGCGACTGGGTCGAGATCGGCGCCACGATCCCGACCGGTCACTACGGCCGGCTGATGCGCGGACTCGAGAACGATGCGGATGACCTCTCCTACAGGCGTGACTGGAATCCGGGTGTCCTGACCTGCTCGCAGAGGACCCGCCACGAGGACAAGTCCATCGAGAGGTTTCTCGCCACGGCGCCGGGGAAGAACGAGCCCGTGAGCCGTCGTCATCGTCTCGATCCCGATGGTCAGAGTCTGACATTGCGGGCAGGCAGCAATGCGGAGCACGGCTCCTTCACCGCAGTCGTCCCGATACACACCAAGGGGACGAGAGTCATCACCGTTCGCGAGGGATGCCGCCTGCATAGCCTGCCGGACTGGGTGCGGCTCAGCACGAGCAAGATCGCAGCGTATCGCCAGTTGGGCAACAGCGTCCCGAGCCGTCTCGGGCAGGCAGTCGGACGACAGATCATGAAGGCCCTGGACCTCGCACCGGAAGCGCCTTCGGAAGTCATTCCATACGGGCCGGACGAACTCCTGTCCAGCACGTCCATCCGGTCCGTATCCCAGGCTGCCTGACGCCACCAATCCATCCAGCAAGAAGGACAATCGCATGACCATCGTAAAGAACATCACGCTCTACTGCACCGAAGGGTCGAGCGACAAGGAATACCAGGCGTCGATCGAGGAGACGAATGGCGGCTTCCTCGTGAACTTCGCCTACGGGCGCCGCGGCAGCGCTCTCAAGACCGGCACCAAGACCAATGCCCCGGTCCCTTTCGAGAAGGCGCAGAAGGTCTACGACAGCCTCGTCAAGTCGAAGACGGCCAAGGGGTACACCGAGGCCGAGAGCGGCGCGCGGTATGTCGGCACCGATCTCGAGGAACGCGACAGCGGCCTCTCCCCGATGCTTCCGAGCCCCATCGACCGTGACCAGCTCGAAGCCCTCATCGAAGACGACAGCTGGGCATTCTCCGAAAAAATGGATGGCGAAAACCGCATCATCATCGTCGACGCAGAAGGCATCCGTGGCGTCAATCGCCGTGGCCTCCTGTGCTCTCTGCGTCAGGAATGGACCGGTGAATTCATGATCCCCGGAGACGAGCGCATGGTCTTCGCCGGCGAAGACATGGGCGACCATTTCGCCGTCTTCGATCTCGTCGAATCCGAGATGACAGACAAGGCCAGCGATCTCGTCGTCCGCCACAAGGCGGCAACCTATCTCGTCGGAACAAGCGACTGGACGCGCATCGTGCCTCTCGCCGTCGGCTCCGAGGAGAAGCGCAAACTCCTCGCGAAGGTCGAAGCAGAAGGCGGCGAAGGCATCGTGGCGAAGCGCATCAGCACTGCATACACTGGTGGGCGCAGCCTCGACCACCTCAAGTTCAAGTTCCAGGAATCCGCAACCTTCGAGGTGATCCGCATCAACGATCAGCGTTCGGTCGGACTGGGCCTCTATGCTGCCGACGGGAGCATAGAGGATCTCGGCAACGTCACGATCCCGGCCAATCACACCATCCCTGCCGCAGGCGATCTGGTCGAGGTCGAATACATGATGCGCTACGAAGGCGGAGCCCTGATGCAACCGAAATACAAGGGCGCGCGGACGGACATCGACGGGAAACCGTCCACCGACCAGATCAGCCGGATCAAGCCCAAGAAGGCAGCATAGCCCGACAGGGCATCGGGAATTCAGGATTACAAGGAGAACGGAAAAATGACGAAGTCACTGTTCCTCGTGCGCGGGCACGAGGTCGACGGCGAAAACCAGGACGTGTTCGTGGTGGCCGACAATCCGGACGAGGCCGTCGCCCTCTGGAACGGCTGGTGCGTGTCCTACGAGTTCCCCAGAAACTACGGCGATGACGACAGCGACCCCAACAAGACATTCGACCCGGAGAACGTGCGCTGCATCGTGAAGGATGTCACAGGCACGGAATACGACGGAAAACCGTCCTACGCAGTCGAATGGGACGAAATGACCGTCGTGGCGTGAGAAAATGCAAAAGGGGGGGTGGATTCCCACCCCCCCTTTTTTTTTAACGTTTCATTCCCGTGAACATCATCTCACGGGCACCGATAGACGCCACCCGAATCGCATCCGAGACCCGATATGGTCGACGCATAGGTCACCGTCCCGTTCTTGCATTCACTCGTGCGCCTCGAAAGATCCCTGGCACCGGCCGTGCACCACTTCATACCGTGCTGACGCTCTTCTCCGCATTCGTCACGGCAGCTATTGGTTCCCGAACCGGTCCCCGACCCGCTGCCGGCATCGCAGCTGGCTGCCGAGGATTCGAACCCACGGACCGCGCAGTTGTCACCCGAGAAGGTGGTGATCCTCGACACGCAGGTTCCTGCGCCCGGATCGCCCTGGGTCGTGCCGGTCGGGCAGGAGGGCATGCCCGCCGCAAAGGCCTGGCAGTCCTGCATGACGTTCTCGGTCGTCAGGATCTTCTCGGTTCCGTAGCACTGATCGTTCGGGCAACCCGAAGTGACGTTGGTCGTCTCCGATGTCGTGGGCTTGGTGTTCGCAGTACAGTGCGTTTCAGGCACCTGAGTCCCGTCGGACCTCAGGCACGTCACGGAACGGGTGCGCGTGCCCACTCCGCAGGTGTTCGACCACGAGCTCCATGCCTCGCTCTGCCACGCATGCGAGCAGCCGCTGAAGTTCGCCTCCTGAATGGTTTCCGATACCGGAATCCCTGCGTCCGTGCAGACCGAGGAGGGGGCGTTCTGACCCTGCACCTGACAGGTCCCCGTGCGGGTCTTCGTGGCGGTCGCCGAACAGGTCCTGTCATAGGACCATGCGCCCCAGCGGACCGTCGGCGTGCTCGCCGGATCGCTACCGGTGCAACCCGAATAGTCAGCCACCGTGCGCAACGTCGTGGGCTTCGCATCCGTGCAGAAGCGGTCTTCCACCGCAACGCCGTCCTGATTCTGACAGCGGACCGAACGCATCTGGGTCTCACTCGTCGTGCATCGTGCCGTTCCCTCGTTCCACGCTCCGACAATCCATGAGAAGGAGCAGGCCGAACCCGCATAGTCCTCCTCGATGGCCCGCGGACGATCGGCCACGCCGCAGTAGCTGTCGCCGACCCGCTGCCCCGTTGCATTGGCGACGCAGATGGAAGTGTTGCGCCTCTGGATCGGACCACAGTAGTTGCTCTCATCGACGGGATTGCCGTTCAGATCGGTAACCGTCGTCGTGGTCTCCCAGCGGAATCCCTGCGTCGTCGTCGTCGGATGCAGCGGCAGGGGGCGACGCATGTAGATGTTCTCCGCATCCTGAGCGGAGGCGGACATCGGCAACGCCATCGCGATCGCCACCAGCGAGAGAGGGAAGATGCGAGTGAGTTTCATGGCTGTCCTCAGGCTATGAATTTCCATGCCCGACACGGCATGCGGATTTTCGTATGGTGCGTCTTTTAGGATGGAATGAACATAACCCGCAACCCACAAGAAGCCGCAAACAGGTTTCCAATGCGGAAACGTATGACGGAGTACTCCAACATGGAACTATGGCACAGCTCGGAGGGCCCCTTGACCAGATCCGACATATACCCGGGGATGCACGCCGGAACACGCGAGCAGGCGGCGATGAGGCGACCGGGAGGCATGCTCCACCGTATCGTCATCGCCAGTCCATTCAGGTCGACGACCATGAGAGACAGGGGATCATGGTCGAAGGACCGCGTGGGCCGCGCGTCTTGGCGAGCGGACATGGCCCGTTACCTGAACCGCTACGAAGGCGTCGCTCTCGAAGATCTAGAGATGGCCACCAAGCACGCCGAGGCACCGGATCGGACATTCTCACGATTCGTCCCCTCCTCGGACTACAGCTGGATCATCCTGAGGCCGGAAATCGTCCTTTCCATCGAAACCGTCTCCTGAAGCCGGGGAGCAAAAGCGCATTCCGTTCATTGTGAGGATGACATCCAACAGAAAGGAAATCCGGACAATGGACAAGGATAAAGAGATCTCGACCCTCAACGAACTCATCGGGCATACCCTCGATAGCGCCGATGGCTATCAGGAAGGCGTCAAGACCCAGGAGGAACATCGCTACGGCACCTATTTCTCCCAGATGGCCGAGGACCGCCGCAAGGTCGTCGACCGTCTCCAGGCCCGGGTCAAGGAACTCGGCGGTGAAGCCGAGGACGACTCCACCATCCTGGGAGGCATGCATCGTCAGTGGACCTTCATCAAGGCCGTCTCGACCAAGGGGGACAAGGCCCTCCTCGATTCCATCGAAGACGGTGAAGCCTACCTGCGAGATCGCTATGACGAGGCGCTGAAGCTGGATCTCGATCCGCAGACCAGGGTAATGGTGGAGGAGGGACGCGCGCATGCCGTTCTCGGGCACGAGAAGGCCACGGCCCTCAAGATCGCCGAATAGAACCGTAATCCACCAGGAATGAAAGGGGGCGGCGCAAGTCGCCCCCCTTTTCGTGCCCGACACCGAGTCCGTGACTGTGATCAGTCAGACAGGGAAAAAAGGAAGAAGGCCATGACCGACTGGAATGACGACGAATACGAATACAAGGACGCCCCCTCATCGCAGTGTGACGGTATCATCGACGAGTCCACCGAAGACGTTCACCATCTCATGGAATGGGGAGAGAATCTCGGTCTGGCCAAGCTAATCACCACAAGGGAGGGCGCCAATTTCGTAAGGATCGGCAATCTCTGGATCGTCCCCTTGATGGGAGGACAACCGATCCACCACGATCGGCACATCCTCGCAGAGGATGGTGGAAGCAGCCACACCTGGAACATCGTCTGCAATGGAGAAGGTGACCAGATGCTGATCACCGAGGTCACTCAGGACATCTTCAACCACATCCCGCTCGAGCGGGGATCGACGATCTACCTGAACACCCTCAACCGTCACCTCGTGAGCAGAAACGACGGCAAGGAGGTCTGCGTCCTCATACAGCACTCATTTCCGGAAAGACCGGATCCCGAGGAAGCTCTTGCAACTATCATCCGCGAGTGGCGAAGGGTCACATCACCCGGATTCGAGCAGTAACCGATCAGTTCCTGATGCAGCAGGGTTCCCTGGACGACAGCTTGCCGCCGGGGGAATCCGAACCGTCACACTGGAGGACATCCTCCGGGCTGGGCATCTTCAGCTGACGGCGGGCCGTGCGGCAGATGTCCATCGCATCCTCGTCGCTCGACGGACCGACGGTCGCACGAATATGGCCTTCGTCGTAATCGACGATCCATTCACCCGTGATGTATTCGGCGCCTCGCGGAGCATGGGTCAGATAGGAGGTGTCCATCAGCTCCTGCATCGGGTTGCCCTCATCCGGGAACTGACCCTTGTTGCGGTAATAGAGCTCAACCGCCGCTTCGATCTGAGCACCCTCGGAAACGAGGCGGCCGGCCTCGGCCTCCTCCTTGTATTTCGAGAAGGCGTCGTTTCCGTAATAGATGGTCATGATCGCCGCAGCACCGGCAATAAGCACACCCATGATGACCAGGAAGATATTGCTCACGAGACTGATTCCTTGAGGACGATTGTGATTCGTTCAGGTCATCATAGAAACATGGAAGCGCATTATGCAAGCCGAAATTCATCCTGAAAACCGTTTCCGTTGGGCAGGATGCAGGATCATCCTAGAAGAGAGCGGCCTATGAACCAGGAAAAACACCTCTCCATGTCCTATGCCGCGGCATCATTCGCCAGCGCGTTCCTCCTGTTCCTGGTGCAGCCCATGATGGCAAAGGCGGTGACCCCGACATACGGCGGGACGGCCTCGGTCTGGAATTCGGCTCTTCTGGTGGGTCAGGTCCTCCTTCTTCTGGGAAGCCTCTACGCCTACCGGATGATCGACAGGAGAGGAAGATACCTCCCCAGGCACGCGAACATGGCCGTCACGATCGGCGCCGTCGCGCTACTGCTACTGCTCCCTGCCTATGCGATCCAGAATCCCCTGCCTGAATTCTTCACGGGCATGATTCCCGAGATCGGAGTCCCCCTCCTGATGCTGGCCACCGTAGGACCAGCCATGCTGCTATTGGGCTCTCAAAGCCCCGTTCTGCAGCGTTCCTACGCGATGACGACCGGAGCAGCCAATCCCTACCCTCTCTATGCCGCGTCCAACGCCGGAAGCCTCATGGGTCTTCTGGCCTACCCCCTCATCCTCGAACCGCTCGCCGGGACGGGTGCACAGGTCGTCTCATGGGAGATCGCAGCGATCGTGGTGCTGCTGGTCAACGCCCATCTGGTGATGCGCGGGAGACCACTGGGACAATCCGCTTCCCTCGTCGAGGAAGCTCCTGCGCCAACAGGTATCCGGATGGAATGGGCAACCCCGGCATTTCTCGCCACTGCGATCATGATGTCGGCCGGCCAGGCCATATCGTCGGACATCATGGCCATGCCCCTCATATGGATCCTGCCGCTCGGGGCGTTCCTGGTCGGATACATGACGGCATTCTCCTCGGCCGAGACGACCGACTTCAAGAGAAGCCTGAAGATCCCGCAGGCGGGGCTTCTGATCCTGGCAGCCTCGACAGCCAATCCACTCGTCGTCGTCAATCCCGTCATAGGCGTCTTCGCCATAGTGTCGATCGGACTCGTCACGCACGGACTGATGAGGGACGCCTATCAACACAGGCCTCCGGCCGGGCGTCTGGGTTCGTTCTACCTCTCCCTCGCCTGCGGAGGCGCGGCTGCGGGTGTCCTCGTGGGAATCGTGTCCCCACTCGTCTTCGACTGGAGATGGGAACTCCCGATATGCCTGATAGTCGGCGCGTATCTGCTGAATCCCACGACTTCGACCGCATTGCGCGGCAGAACCTTCAACGTCATCATCGGACGGGTCATGACGGTCATCGCCATCATGGCGGGTGCGCTGTCCATCCTGTTCCAGGTCCTGGACGTGGACACGGCGAGACAGACGGCCGGAATCCTGCTCGTGTGTCTCGCGATCGCGATCCATTCGACCGCGAGCAGGACGCGTTTCGCGCTCTGGACCCTCTGGCTGATGCTGGCTCTGGGACTCGTCGCTCAAGGCGCCAGGTCCATCCAGGGAGAGCTGAGACGCAGCTATTACGGTGTCATGTCGGTGGAGGAGACCAAGTTTGACGGGAGACCGGCCATGGTCCTCACGCACGGCTCCACCATTCACGGCCTCCAGATGATGGATCACCAGGAGGAGCCGACGACCTACTACACACCCGAAGGCGGTCTCGGCGACGCCATGGAATCCATCTCGCGGAGACCTTCCCCGAGGATGGAGGTCGCCGGTCTCGGAGCAGGCACCATCGCATGCCTCGTGCCCGATGACGCCCGACTGACATTCCACGAGATCGATCCGGAGGTGGTGACCGCCGCGACGCAAGACTTCAGCTTCATCAGGAAGTGCCTGCCATCGACCAGGATCATGATCGGGGACGCACGCATGCTGATAGAGCAAGGTGCCGGCGAGGTCGATGCCATCATACTGGACGCCTTCACCTCTGATGCCATTCCCATGCATCTCATGACGGAAGAGGCGCTCGACTCCTACGTCGCCCGCCTGGCCGATGACGGCTGGCTCATCCTGCATGTGTCGAACAGATACCTCGACGTCTCCTCCCCGGTCGCGGCATGGGGCCGCAAGAGAGGATACCAGGCGATGGTCCTCGATAACGATATCGAGAAAGAGGGAAGGGTCAGCAGGTCCGTATGGATGGCGATACGACCCGACGGATGGAAGGCGGAGGAAAAGGGTTGGAAGGCCGATCCCCGTTGGCGCCCGACCGAAGGAAGAGTCAGCTGGACCGATGACCGGTCGAGCATAATGGACATCATCAAGAGTCTCTAGAAAGGACTGACGACATGATACTGAGTGACAGGTGGATCCGCGACAAGGCCCTCAACGAGGGGATGATCGAACCGTTCGAGGAAGCGCAGCGCCGGGAGGGATGCATCTCCTACGGTCTCTCCTCGTTCGGATACGACGCCCGGGTCGCCGACGAGTTCAAGATCTTCACCAACATCGACAGCACTGTCGTCGATCCCAAGAACTTCGACGATTCCTGCTTCGTCGATCGACAGACGGACTGCGTCGTCATTCCTCCGAACTCCTTCGTCCTGGGGCGGACCGTGGAATACTTCCGCATCCCCCGCGACGTCCTGGTCATCTGCCTCGGCAAGAGCACGTACGCCCGCACCGGGATCGTGGTGAACGTCACGCCGCTGGAGCCGGAATGGGAAGGCCACGTGACGCTCGAGTTCTCGAACACCACGCCCCTGCCCGCGAAGCTCTACGCGAACGAAGGGGCATGCCAGTTCCTGTTCTACCAGGGGAACGAACCCTGCGAGACCAGTTACCGCGACAGGAGCGGCAAGTACATGGGACAACGCGGTGTGACCTTGCCACGCCTCTGACGGCGATGATACCATTCGCGGTCGAACAGGGAACGATGAAATGAGGACAAGCGCAGCACTCTCCATCATGGCGCTCTCGCTGGCGGTCGCCGCATGCCGGAACGAGGCTCCGGCTCACGATGACGCGGCAGGGGACGATCCGCTCACCGCATCCGTTCCCGACTCAATGGAGGCTGATTCCTTGACCATTCCCCCTTCTTCCGGAGGGGATGCCGGTCCCGCACGGAACTCATCGCAGCCGCGTATGGGAAGCAGTCCCGCCGAGGGAGCGCTGAGATATCAGGACAAGGCAAGGGAAGTCACCCGGCAGATGCAGGAACAGACCGCACATACCGAAGAATACCTTGATCGCTGAGGAGGGAAGCAATGCAGCAGGCACTACTCATAATGGCCGCCGGAGTATGCATCATAGGCATCGCCTTCCTCATGCACGTCCTGCGCAAGGAGAGCCAGAGGGAAAGAGGCCATTCGGGGCCGCAACCGCTCGCCAGAATCGAGGCTCGACTGGAATACGATCGGAGCAGCGGTGGCCTCTTCTATGTCATCGAGAACCTCGGACAGACCCTGGCACATGACGTGAGGGTCTATCTGCCCCGGTGCCACGAGATCGCGTCGGGACGGAACGGGCAACAGTCCCACAGGATCGCCGCCGGCATATCCAAGGTGACCCTCCAGACCTACGATCTCATCGGCCCCAACGACTGCGTGGAGATCCCGATCGTCCAGTTACCGCCGGTCGAGGAAAGCGCAAGAGACGTATACGGACTCGGGCTCGACGCCGAACTGCGATGGTCGAACGCGCACGGCGACGTCACCATGCTCGAGCATATCCTTCCCGTGGGAAGCCGCATCTCCAGGCGAGAACGGCTTCCCGTGCACGCCTGATCAGAACCCGTTCGACATGCCCCTCTGACGTTGCGCGAGTTCGGCCTGCTTCTTCGCATAGGCGGTCTGCGGAAATTCCACACCTTCCGGTAGTTCGTGTCTGAGACGATCCGGGGATAGCGGAACGTCTATCTGGAATTCGACGGAGGATCGCCAGTTCTGACGTTGATCCTTCCATCGCCGTGTCTCTTCGTGTCCATGCGCGATGAACTCGTCACCCTCCTTGAGCCCTGCAATGCGAGCGACGAACCCGCGCTCGTCCTCACCCCATACCGGCTTCGTCACGGACGAGTAGGCGGCGCCCTCCCTCTCGGAACGCAGCAACGCGAAAGGCAGCCCGTCACGACCATACCTGATCTCCGGATCATCGGTCATCACGAGCCGTCTCATCTCGGTGGCGGCACCGGCGCGGGCGGTCAGGTCATCCTGCATCGCGCGTCGCTCATATTCACGATTGCGTGCCTCGCGCTCCTCGGGAGACGTCTCCATCAGCTTCTTGAAGTCGACCATGTCAGATTCCCATTCCCTGTTCGGCAGGACCGTTCCGCATGGGGACGGGCTCCCTGCCCGCAGCAGGTGCTTCCATGCCTTCGATCCTCTCGGCGGACAGCCGGATGAAGCGGCCCATGTCCCCGGGAAGGTTGGCCCCTGACTCCATGTCGGAACGAAGCTCGATCATCGATCCCCGCGACATCTCATGGAAGCGTCCCTTCGCCTCGTGAGACAGGTCGTCGGCGATGCGCGGATCTCGGGCGGCCGCCTCGTGGATGCGGAACGCCTCCTCGCTCGTCTCGTCCATGCCGAGGTCACCGGCGAGACGCTCGGCCCGCGCCTGCGCGGCGACGTCAGATGCCATCCGGACCGCAATATCAGGGACAGAGGCTTCCATCGCCGTCCGATCTCCCGCCAGCCTTGCGAGAGCGGACGGCAGTCTTGCCGCGTCGGGCCCAGACACATCAATGTCCAGTGCCTCGATCGCCATCGACGCCTTCATTGCGAGAGGGTCTTCGGAAAGAGAAGCGCGATCCGAAGAAAGCACCTTCGATGCGAACATCTCATCCTCCACGGAGGGAGCGGAAAAGAGAGGATGACCCGACAGGGCGGCAAGACTCTCATCCGGCACGTGGGTCGCGTCGAACACGGAATCCCGAACGGCCTCGGCCCGATCAGCAGGAATGCCACCGGACTGGGCGGCCGTTTTCAGGTCGAACGGTGAACCATCTGACTCCCTGTGGGAAGCCAGGGCGAGGACGTGCCTCGCCAAGAGGGCATCACCGAGATCCTCCCGCTCCTGCGCTTCGGTCCCCGCCAGGACGAACGAGGAAGCATAGACGAGCGACGAATTCGTCACCCCCTCGGGAGCAATGCGCCTGAGAAGGGCAAGGGACCCCCTCATCGACCCCGCGTCATCCGACGCATCCATCTCGTCGCCGCCCGAGGCCACGAAGGTCGCCTTCGCGGCAGCAGCATGCTCGGGCTCCGGCTTGGCCACGGAGATGCGATGGGCTAGTTCATAGGCGGAAAGTTCAGGCATGCGTTACTCCATGAGCGCGAAAAACGCCGCATTATCCTACAAACGTCCTGAACCATCAAGAGACGAGACGCATGGCATTCACAGATACCGCCTCCTGTCAGGCGGAACCAACCCAGTCACCAACCCTTGACACGAAGAAAGGCATGGAATCATGAGCAACGAAAACGAAGGCACGCTGCAGAAGCTAAAGGCGCTCGCGCTCGGAGACAAGCAGCCCCGAACGGACACGCTCGAGCTGGGGCCGGAGATGATCGCCGCCCAGGATCAGGAGGACATCGACGATCTCGACATGCATGAAGAGGGAATCGAGATCACGGCAGAAGCGCAAATCGAGGCCGAAGTCGAGGAAGCCGAAGAGCTTCCCGCTCCACCGCCCCCACCAATCCCGTCGCCGCGTCCGGAGCCCATAGCTGTGGATAAGCCGGAAACGCCCCGGGAGATCGCGGATACCGAAGAGGACGCGGAAAGGGATACCGAAAACGCGGACGAGACCGTGAGCCTCGATCGCCTCATGAAGGGCGATCTCTATCCGCGTCTGAGCATGCCGCTCAGCATGGCGAGCGACTACGATCTCATGAACGCGGCCCTCCGGGACGGACGCCTGCGGATCGACGCCGTGGAAGGACAGCCGACCCTGGTCATGACGGATCAGAGCATCCGGTCGCTCGTCGAGGACGAGAAGAGGGCGGCCAGTGAGGTCATCAGCCGCATCGACAAGGCCGGCGAGGATATCGCCGAACTCGAAAGACGACTCGCTTCCGCCAAGGCTACCAAGGCGCAGGATCTCGAGACCGCCTCACAGCACTCGGAGCGGATCCGTCAGTTGCAGAAGCACATCGAAGGAAAGTGACCATGGACTCCTCCCTCGTCGGCACATCCGCCACGGCGAGGGAGGTCCTGAAGGCCCTCCTGCACTCGGACCACGTTACGGAAACGCTCGTCAGGGACTTCCATTGCCTCATAAGGAAACATGACTTCTCCCAGCCGCTGGCCCGCGGGAGAGCGCATCTGGCAGGAGAGGAGGTTATCCTGGAGGGGAACCATCTCTCCTACGGAGAAAGGGGTGCGAAGGCGAGCCTCCACATCCTCGCGGACGGCTCGATAATCCAAGAGCAGGAGCACGATCTCTCGATATGGAAGAGGCGCCTCGAGGAAAGGGGCTGGAAGGTCGAATACGGCAACGAGATCGGCCTTCATGATCCCGGAGCCGCCCCGGGGCACGAAGAAGGAAGACGCATCCACCTGCGTGAAGTCCAGGTCCACGGAAACATCCGCAGGGTCTTCGCCTGCCTTCAGGGATGGGAACCGGACGGAAGACAGATAACCATTACCGTGAGGACACGCTCACATGCGGACGGAGGTCATGCCGCCGACCGCATGGCCGAGGGGATCATCATGCGGGAGAGAGGAATACCCGGAAGCCCCGATGCCGCCATCGATCTCGCCAAGGAGCGCCTCACCCGTGAGATCGAGGAGATGCGCGACCTCCATGCGCCACTTCCTCCATACGGTTTCAGATTCCCCTCGTGGCGCGAAGGCCTCATCGAGATCGAGACCCTTGATTCCATGCTGGAGCCGTTCTCCGACTGCATCCTGGCCACCATGGAGGTCCATCCTCATCTGGAAGCGCCACAGCCCAACAAGGAAACCTTGAGCGAGATCGAGACCAAGATAAGGCTCCATGCCAAGCGACACGCTCTCGCAAAGGGGCGCGGAACGATCATCACCAGCCTGGGAAAGGCCATCCTCGAGAACAACGGACGCGACCCCAGGAAGATCACGAAATGGCGCACGCATACCAACGGGGACCTCAGGACACGCGAGAAGCTGGTCATCCGGGATGGCGTCATCGGGGGCGAACTCATCGTGGAGAAGGACAAGAGACGCATCCTGCGCCTTCTCAACGCCACCTTCGAATTGCCGAGGGTCGAGATACCACATGCGACCATGGAGGCCATGGTCGGCAAGCGTCTCCGTGAGTTCGTGGAGCACCCGCGCATAACCGACGACATGATAATCAGATCCGTCAAGCGAGCCCGTCAGGGTATCCGTGGATCGCTCAAGGACGAAGGAAGAATCCGATATGAAGCCGCATGAGAAACTGATCGGGAAGAGCCATCGAGAACTGAAGGACCTTGCACCGGAAGCGACGCATCAGCACCGCAAGGGTGGACTCTACAGGGATCTCGGCATTGCGCAGGACGCCGAGACGAAGCAGCCATACGAGGATCCACGCGGACCGTTGCGCGCCTGGCTCCATGTCCATCCCCATGAAAAGAGCCTCCTTCTGAGGCCCGCCAGCGAAGACGACAGGTTCACCGCTCTGGGAAACGAGTGAAGGCGACGACCGAAGCAGGACTTCGGCAGAGAAGGGAAAAAGGATGAGCAGCACAACCACCGGAGCCGCCTTCGCGGCACGTCTCGCTGCGGCCGGTCTCGAGACCACCGACAGGACCGACGAGAACGAGAGGACCGCCGATGCGCTCAGGCGCCTGGCCGGGAAGGCCAAGATGGCACGCAACAATGCAGCCATCAGCGCAGCGGCCGCAGAAGCGAAGCGCGATCCCAACCAGATTAACATGTTCGTCTGAAGATATTTCAAGTGGAGGAAAATTCATGATCCTGTGCATCTCCAGCGGACGTCTCCTCATCGGTGACCCCTGCTACTTCGATCGGAACGAGATCGACGCGATCGCCTCCGGCAATCCGCCCGACGAGGACTACATCGAGCTCCGCGTTCCCAATACCGCGATCGTCGAGCACACCGAGAAGGAAGGAAGGGTCGCCTCCATCAGCCTCGTCTTCTTCCAGGAGGACGACGGACGACCCGAGGTCATAAAGGAGCTCGGAGTCGACAGCGCGCAGCTCGTATTCGCGGATGCCGCCGAGTTCTGCGCGCGATGGGAGGAAGAGGAATACAAGAACATCCGCGTCTACCGTCACAAGACCGATGGCCGGACGCTCCAATACTGTGTCGACTTCCCGCATTACGAAGCTGCCATCCCCTCCGAGGGAGGGCAGACCATGAACCAGCTCAACGCGAGCGGGGAATGGGAGCCGGTGAAGATCGACGAAGACGATCTCAAGGTCAGCTACAACGGGCTGTGCAAGTGCCATGACGACGGCATCGGCATGATCGGCGATCGCATCCTCGTGACGGATACCGGATGGGGCGACGGCGAATACCAGTTGAAGAAGACAATGACTCCCGATGGCCGCATCGCCCGTCTCACGATGGAGTTCATCGGAGACGAGGACGAGGACGATGAAGACTGGGACCAGGAGGAGGAATGATGGAGACCATCCTCGAGAGCTGGCGCGCGGAACACCGCGACGAGTTGGCAATCATCTACGACAGGCTTGGGGAGATCCTCTCCGCACCCGATCGGGCAATCACTTCCGATGAGGTCCAGGAGATCGCAGGCCTCCTCGGCATCGGTCCGAGACAATGCGAACGCTCGGAGACCGGTCACACGGTCATATTCGACATAATCGATGGAAAGCTGGACATCAGCACGGACAGGACGGGCCATGATCACCAGGTGGCACAGCTGAGGGACTGGACCCGTGACCTTGACCTGCCCGCACGATGGGAGCGCTTCCGGGATGTCGATTCCCATGTCATCCACATGCACATGAAGAAGCTTCATGGCGAACGGCTCGCCGAGTTGATCAGGAAGGCCGGGTTCAAGGGCATGATCCCGTGGCACATCGACATAGTGGAGACCGACACCCTCTCCATCCACCTGATATCCGGTTCGTGCGATCGGATCGATGACAACCTGCAGATAGCCGATGACGCAGACGAACGGACGAGGACGGAGGTCATCAGACGTGCGATCACGACAATCGCAGAAACCGGTCTCGAATGGTCGAAGCTCCCGGGCACGGTCCGACGCGGCATCACGATCACCGCCAATCACAGCACTGATCCGCTCACCATCGACGGGGACGAGATCCGGATCAAGGTCGACAGCCTGCCGGAGGTCCTAAAGCAGGAGAACGTCTACATCGGCAGACCGCTGCACGAGATCGTGGACATCGACGGATACCGGGACGAATCGATGGTCATCCGGGGCATGAGCCGCAGGAACACCGATTCAACCATCACCTTCCTGATCAATCGGGGCAGAGCACCCGTCAGGCGCAGGATAGACATTCCCACCGGACCCTGAAACGAAGAAGGCCCGATGCCGAAGCATCGGGCCTTCCGTTGACCTGACCTGCCGCAGCGAGTGCGACGTGAGCCGTGCCTGGCGCGCGGTCCGCGGGGCAAGCCCTCGGGCCGGAACGTCGGCGGCGGCTACCAGCCTGGCCGACACGGTGGACAGCAGGGGGAAGCGAATCCTCCCATGTCACCGTAAGACCTCGGATCGGCGTCTCCCGAAGGAGACGCTGCCGGAACCTCGCAACTCCCGAAGGAGCGGCGGGGCCCTCCCCGAAGGGAGGAAGGAACCTCTTCCCGGAGGAAGGGGCCTTCCGTGGCCTCAGAAGTGTTTTTAGGATGGTCCGAATCATAACGCAACATAAAAATGACATCCATGTGAATTTTTTTCCATGAAGGGAAAACGGACGGGTGACAGCGGCCTCCGCACCGTCCAGAATCCCCCTTGGAATTCATCGTTCGCGAATACGCGATAGAGAAGGAAAATCATGAGCAAGTTCGAACACGACGTGAGTCGCGAGCAGAAGGCCATCCTGCTGTGGATGCCTCACATGGTCGGCCTGGCCTTCATGCTCCAGCACAAGAAGGCAGGCGCACACCGCGCCGCGCAGATCGCGAACGACCCCGGCATGATCGCCTGCACCGATGGCACGACCGTATGGTACGGGAAGAAGTACGAAGAGATCGAGCAGTCCGGTCGCAACTACATATTCCTCCACGAGATGATGCACGGCATCTTCCGTCACCCAACCCGGACGAAACTGCTCCTCCTGCAGAAGGGCGTGATCATCCAGCCGTTGCCGAACTATGCGGCAGATGCCATCATCAACGAGGCCATCAACGAGGAGACGATGGCCAAGACGAACCAGATCGCGATGCCGAAGGACTTCCCCGGCATCACCATGAAGACCATTCACGGCATCATCAAGGAGGCGATCGACTTCACCGGCGAGAAGCCGCCTGAGGGCTACGACAAGGAAGCGCGTCTCAATCTCCAGATGGAGACCGTCTACGACTGGCTCGTGTGGGCCCACAGCGCGGTGCAGCGCAAGCGCGAGGCGGACAAGGCCCAGCAGGCCCAACAGGGTCAGGGCCAGGGCCAGAAGGGCCAGAGCGGCCAGCGCGGTCAGACGCAGGGCGGTTCCGGATCCGGAGAGGGTGACCCGGGCGAACAGGAAGGACAAGGCTCGGGCCAGTCCGACAAGGAGAACGAGGCCACCGAACAGGATGGCAGCGGATCGGGCTCCGGACAGGAGGATCAGAAGGACGAGGACGGCTCCCAGTGCGGCTGCGAGGCCGACGTCCCTTCGGACGAGACACAGATCGAACGCATCGTGCGGACCGAGGAGGCGTGGGATCTGGCCGATTCGCTCGACGAGATCCGCGAACTGCTGGAGAATGGCGCCAACATCAACGACCTGATCGCCAAGGCGAACGGTGAGATCGACGAGGCGCGCGGGAAGATCCAGGCGATCATCCAGGGTCTCAAGATGCAGGGCATCGGCTCCGGCAACATGCTTCTCGCACTCGAGAACGATCTGCCGGAAGCAGTCATTCCGTGGGATCACTTCCTGCGCAAGACCGTCACGCGTGAACTGGGGACGAAGCTCGATGACAGCTATACGCGCTTCGGTGCGTCGACCCGGGCCTCGCTCGCGATGCGCCGCAGGGCACCCTATCAGCCGGGCACGACGATCTTTTCCGAACGTCCGCGTGTCCTCGTGATCCTGGATGTCTCCGGGAGTCATCTCAGCGAGCTGAACCAGTGCTTCGCCGAGGTCTGGTCAATCGCCAAGATGAAGAACGCCGCGGTCGATGTCGTCACCTTCGATCACAACGTGCAGCAGAAGATCGAGATCAAGTCGAAGAGCGACTTCTCGAAGCTGCTCGAAGACGGCATCACGGGTGGCGGCGGCACCGTCATGGGCAACGTCTTCAAGGAGATCAAGGAGATGCGGACGCCCTATCGCGCCTGCATCATCATGACCGACGGATATCTCAGCCCGCCTGAGAACACCGAGGGTCTCAAGCTGATCTGGATGATCACGCAGGGCGGAACCTCGCAGGGACTCGAAGGCACCGGAGAGATCATCAATCTCCCGGACTACATGGGCGGAGGCATCAAGAAGGCCGCCTGAGCGGCCTGCCTCACGAACGAATAGACACGGATTTCCATCAGGAAGGAAAAAAGAATGACGATCAACGCACGCAACATCGTCCCCGGCAAGGCGATCAACCAGATCACCTACATGTTCCTGGGCAACATGCGCCTGCGCAAGGAGGACAAGTCCGTCCACATCCAGTCGCACTATCTCGAGGGCGAGCCGGGCGTCGGCAAGTCCTCCATCGCGAAGCGCATCGCCAAGGCGCTCAACTACTACATGGAAGACATCCGCGCCAACCAGATGAGCCCGGACGACGCCGGCGGCATCCGCATGCCCAACATGGAAACGCACACGACCGACTGGTTCGCGCCCTACTGGCTTCCCAGTCCGGACGGCAAGGTGCTCGATTCCGAGGGCAACGAACGACTGAACGAGGAAGGCAAGCCCTACGACGGAACGATCCTCTTCTTCGACGAGCTCGCCTCGGCCGACGACCGCGTTCGCAAGCCGCTCTTCGGGGTCTTCCTCGATCGCGAACTCAACGGTCGCCAGTTGCCTGACAACTGCCTGGTCATGGCAGGCGGCAACGAGTCCGAGACCGGAACCATGGTGTTCGAGCTCGACAACGCCACCCGGACCCGCTTCAACACCATGCGGATCGTGGCCGACTTCACCAGCTGGATGCACGACTACGCCCCCGGCGCCAACATCACGCCGACGGTCGTCGCCTACCTGAAGAACAACATGGGCCAGTTCTGCATGACCGAGGAGGCCCTGCAGGCCAAGCAGGACCTCTACGGAAATCCGCGCAGCTGGGAGCACGTCTCGGTGCAGGAGCGCTCCATCATGCAGAACCCGGCGGACTACACCGACGACGCCAAGCGCGACGCGCTCGAGACCATGGTCTCCGGCAAGGTCGGCACCGGCATCGCCAAGCAGTTCATGGCCACCTTCGACATCGTGACGAAGATGACCGCACTGTTCGACATCATCGAGGCCGCGAAGAAGGGCAAGGATCTCAGCCAGCTGTGGCCGAAGGACATCTCGCAGCTCTACGCGCTGACCTATTCGATGATGGCCTATCCCAAGGACGTCGAGACGGGCAAGGACATCACCATGCTGATGGACGCCTTCCCGGAGTCGAAGAACAAGCTTCCCTTCCAGGAGATGAAGCCGGCGATCATCGAGGTCATGCTCAAGCGTCTTCGCGAGCACAACGTGCCGGAGAAGGACATCAGCAAGAACTTCTCCAAGCACTCGGCCGAGATCAGCGACGAGGCCATGGACGGCCCGCTGATCAAGATCGATCTGTGAGCATCACGCGGGGGAGCCGATCGGCTCCCCCGCGATCTCGCATCGACAACGGACATCAAGGCGGTCGCAATGAACAAGAACGCGAAATACATCGAGAAACTCGGCGACGAGGCATACAAGGAAGAGTTCCGGCAACGTCTCAACAGCATATCGAACATCCCGCATCTCTCCGAGGAGACGCGCAAGGAGCTGATCGACGACATCATCGTCCGCTTCGATCGGCGAGACGAACAGGCTGACTTCCTGATCGAGGGCATCGTCACCCGGCGGCAGATCGATGCCGCATACCGCTCGTCGAACGACGAAAAATGATACCCGAGACCGCCCTCAGCGCCTACCTGCGGACGATCATCGAGAACACAGGTCGCAGCATGGAAGACGCGAAGGCCGACTTCTTCGCCGATGGTTGGGGGATCCGATATCGGAACAGCACCTTTCGTCGACACATCCGCATGTCACGAGACCGGATGGCCTGGCAGGAGACAATCTCGGCCTTAGGCATCCAATCGAGTGTCACGATAACCGGTCTCACCATGCCCGATACGTTCTTCGTGGAAGGGAATCTGCATGGCAAACGCATAGCGGATGTCATATCGCTTCCCGATGACGTCGCCCCCTTCCTCTCGGATGCCGTCATCCGGGGAAGCAAGGCGACGACCACGAGATACATCCCCATACCCCTCATCGTCCTCGAATACGAGAAGGGATGAGAAACGGAAAAAGGACGGAGCACCCGATGCGCCGATCCATGATACGGATATCCTCAGGCAAGACAGGAGATGAGCATAGCCACCATGCCTCGACTAGGACATGCGGCACGATTGCGTGCCCACATGCGCCAGATCGGGGAATGCGTGACACGCACGCTCGAACTCGCAAACGAGGGTGGCAGCCTGGAAAGGCTAGTCAGCAGGCTGAATCAGGAGGGGAATGCCTGGCACTACGAAGCCGGATACGCCAGTGACATCAGCCCCGATCCGCAGATCCTCTACTACACCTCCACGGAGGCCCTGATCACCACCCACGAGGAGATCGCCAGGATCCTCTCGAAGTGGGAAGAGGGCGAGACCCCCGACGGCGACTTCGAACGCGCCGCCGGTCAGGTGAAGGAACTGGCCATGATGGCCTGGGCGCTGGAGCGCGAGAAGAGGGGACAGGCCCCAGGTACACGATACCTGACCCTCGACGTCGATCCGATCACCTTGCGTCTGCTCGCCTTCATACATGAAGCCAGGGAGGACCGCGAGGACGAGGGACGCAACGTGATACTGGATGACGCCGTCCTCGCCGGTGCCCTCAGGGGAAACGAGGCCGACAACCTCAAGAAGGCCAGAAGGACCCTCCAGCGCATCGTAACGGAACATGGCGATGGTCCGTTGCTGCGAGAGGAATACCAGATCAACGGGAGCGACATCCCGGATCTCCGCAGCATAGCCATAACGATCGAGAACGGTTCCGCCCGTTCGGTCGTGTCATTCTTCGGCGGATCCCAGATTGACTACATCACCGATGGCACGGTCAAGCTCCGCTTCGAGATGACCAAGACCCAGGCGGCGGGATACACCGACAAACCACTCAGGCAGGCCATCCAGCATCCCATGACAGATGGCCTGGGTCTCATGATCGAGCGCGTGGAGACCTATTCGACATCGCAAGGTAATGTGAGCGGCATCCGGACGGACGCCTGCGGACGCGCCAGGCTGACAGCCATGGTGATGAACATGGAGAATTCCGGATGAACGATATCGATCATCTGCTCCCGGCCGGAAGATACGAGAGATATCACCGTGAACTGGACGAAGTGGTTCTCCTGATCAATCGCTTCCTCCACGGATACTGGCACGACTTTCCGAGCATCGCGCGGATCCGTGAGGATCTGACCAAAGCGATGGGAGGGGTCAGTTCGCACTTCAACAACGGAGAGAAGAGCGCCTACCTCCATGTCCACCTTCCCGACAAGGAGGTGTTCACGTTGAGAATGCCCAAGAGCGAAGCAGGCTGCATCCAGATGCAGCACCGGTTCACGAAGGCGGCCGAGGCGATCGGACGAGGTCGTGTTCCCGTGACGCAGTGGGCTGACGAGAGGAGGCAAGCGGCAGCGGCCACGAGCCTGTGTCTGGCACTCCACGGGATCGCACGGCACCATGAAAGGAACGATGTCTTCCTGGCGGACAGGATGGCCGTCCTCGTCCTGGCGCGCGCAACGGGGCGCAGCGTGAGGAACAGAACCATCCAGATCCTCGTCCGCATGGCCGAGGAGAGGCTGTCCCAGCAGAAGGACAGATGGTCAAGGAGGGCTCTTTCTCTCCTGGGAGTTCAGAGGACCATGAACCTTCTCCATGTCGACAGGGACGGAGACGTTCGCGAGGACATCGTCCCGATAGATGCGCGCATCCCCGACAGCATCACGCTGCGCAGGAACGTAGGCCTAGCCGAGCTCCTGGATTTCGAAGGATGCAGATCCCTCGACATCAACGTCACGAGGATGACGCATCACCAGAGTGGCCTGCTCCATCTCCACACCGATGCCTGGCAACCCCGACAGCTGATCGAACTCAGGCCCCCACCATATCCCAACGGAGAACGACCATGATCCCATGGAGCGAACACGGGCCGTCGGGAAAGGTCGGGCGGAGGACTGACCAGATCGAGAGGGTGTGCAGGGCCGTCATATCCCTATGGGGCGCCTACAAGGGCGACAATGACGGGAGACGCTTCAAAGACATCTCCGAGGAGATGTGGAAGGAACTCGGAAGCATACGTGCGGACACCGGGCTCGCCATCGGCGTAGCCGGACACACCATCGAGGTGAGAGACGGGGTGACACCGCTCCTGAAGCAGGAGGCCGGAGGCATCTCGGACAAGGTCAACATGGAAAGACAGTGCCGCGCTTTGATGGAAGCCTCGGAAAGGAAGAGATGGAATCTCGACGTACTGCGAGGGAGCCTTGACGGTGTGACAACCCCCACGTCCCGGCAGCAGATGGAGAGACTGGCGTTCGATATCGCCGACGCGATCGACAGGCACGAAGCCCGGATAAGGCATTGCCTGCCTGCCCTGCGCGACAGTGCGAGCTACGTGATGCTCGTCGACCCACTCGTCATCGGGGCATGCACAATCGACATGGCGAGCAGGGAACCAACGGATAGGTGCACCTCTTTCGCGAAGCTCATGAAGGGGCGGATCCAGTCCGATACACTGCCCTTCGAAGGTGCCAGGCGCATCGGGAACCTGATCCTCAGCGACATGGGCCGATACGGCGAGCACGAGGGACGCATACATCTCAAGCAGCGCATTCCGGACACGATACGGAGCGCCATGGTCGGAAGACCCATCGAGCACCTCATCGAGAACCACCCCGCCACCGGCCTGGGCGTGAAGATCACCTCCATATCAACGGATGAGGATGAGATCACGATAAGGACCACGGCGGAAGACCACAGAAGCCTCGTCGCCGTGGAAGCATACCACTGAAGGAGGGGAACCTCCTTTTTTTGCGACCGCAATCGCCAGCGAACATCATGAAAGGGGAGGAAAATGACTGGATTCCCGGAGCCCTTCGACCTCTCCGAAGACGAATTCCTCGAAGGGGAGGAAGGACGCCTCGATATTGACGACATCTTCGCCAAGAGCCTCTCACAGCTGCTTGAGGATTTCTCCCGATACGCACCGGAGGACATAATCGCCGATGACGGCGATGCGTCGTATCCTTCGCTCTTCGAGCCCGGATACAGCTTCCGGGACGTCCCGGCCGGCGTCCTGCTGATCTGCCCGCGAGGAGACATCGCGGGAGGCTACCTGTCATGCGATCTCGTCGTGGACGAGCCGCATCGAGGAAGGGGGCTGGGTATGGAGCTCGTCATCGAGAGATGCCTGAGGGACGGAATGAACCCGGTCCTCAACCTGGACGAGAGCGCCTACAGCAATGCCGGTCTCGAATGCCATCGTTCCGCTTGGAGCCACGTCAGGACACATCCGGACGAAGCCTTCCGGCGGCTCCATCGATGGAAGGGAGAGCCCCTATGAGGGCAGGAGGCACGTTCGTGATGACGGGCCTCCTCGATACAATCATCATAGAAGCGGGAATCGACGAGGCCTACATGCTCGCCGCTCTTCACCGACGGGCTCTCGACGTGGCCCGGTTCGGAAGGGGCGGGCGGATATCCCTCGATACCGATACGTCCCTTCTCATCCCCGATGGCGTCCGCTTGCCGCTCGAAGGCACAGTGAGCCTCACGGGCAACAGGGTCGGCATGCCCATCGCGACCTTCGGTAGCGCACTGGGCCGGGCCGTGCTCGGCCCATACAACGCGACCCAGGCAATCACGCTGCTCGCGCAGATCCCCGCGTCTCTCGCTCTGGGCATGACGGGAAGAGGAGTCGAAAGGTGTCTCGGACGGACCATCCTCGGAGAAGGGAAAATCAGGGCAGAGACCGTGGAGCACCTGCCGAACGGCACCAGAATCATACTCGAGCCCACACCGCCGACATGGCGGAAATGGCCGGAACCGCTTCCTGAGGGAAGTGGAAACAGCATTCAGATCGAAGAAGGAAAAAGACGATGAGCCAGGCAGTCCGAAAGACGAACCCAGCCACCGCCACGAAGACCTACACCGGCAAGGTGGAGCGCTACATCTCCGGCCCGACCTCGGACGGTTTCGCGATCCTCTCGCTGCGACTCGCCGACGGATCGAAGATGTCAATCAAGGGCCGCGGTGTCCTCGTCGGCTTCGGCATCGGCGACAAGCTCGAGGTGAAGGGGCGCCTGACCAACCACCCCCGCTTCGGCAGCCAGCTCCAGGCGTTCGACGCGCGCGTCATCAGCGCTCCGCTCGATTCGACCGAGGCTCTCGCGAAATGGATCTCCGAGGCGGGCATCGAAGGCATCGGGAAGGCCCGCGCAGCCGCCATCGCGGACAGGCTCGGAGAGAATGCGGTCGAACGCATCGTGCGCGGGGATCCGCTGGCCAAGGAACTCCTCGCCAAGCGCTACGATGCCGTGCGTGCGGCCCTGACCTCGCGCTACGGCGAAGCGAAGTTCGGGCCCAAGCTCACCGAACTGGGCATCGGGCGACAGACACGTGTCAAGATCTACGAGACCTTCGGAACGGAGACGGGGCGCGTGATCGAGAAGGATCCCTACCGTCTGATCATGGAAGTAGAGGGCATCGCCTTCCGGACTGCGGACCAGATCGCCGCCAACGCCGGAATGAACAAGGAAAGCGACCATCGGATCATGGCGGCGGCCCGCGACGTCCTGAGACAGGCGGAGGACGAGGGTCACAGCTGGATGCCTGTCAACGACATCGTCCAGCAGACGAGTTCACTCACGGATCTGCCTGCCTCCCTGATCGCACGCAGTTTCGATCAGGGTGCATGCGGCGGCGCTGTCATCGTCGACGTCAATGGCCAGAAGGGGTGGGCCCTGCAGAAGCTCTCTTGGAAGGAGACGGATGTCGCACGGGCGATCCTGGCCAAGCTCGCCTGCGAAAAGCTCGCCACCCGAGAGGAGGCGGAGGAGATCGTCGATCGCAAGCAACGCGAAGTCGGCATCGAACTCAACGAACTCCAGCGCGAAGCGGCGATCATGGCCGTGATCGAGCCGCTATGCGTGATCACGGGCGGTCCCGGCCGCGGGAAGACCACGGTGCTCGACATCATCGTGCGGTGCTGGAAGGAGCTCGGGCGCAAGATCGACCTCGGATCTCCGACCGGCAAGGCCGCACAACGCATGCGGGAGAAGACCGGCGTCCGGGCGCAGACCATGCACCGGATGCTTGGCAGCAGCGACGGGCGTTTCACGCACAACGACGAGAACCCGATCGAGGCCGACGCCATTGCCATCGACGAGACCTCCATGCTGGACATCTACCTCGCAGGTGCGTTCAGTCGCGCATGGGGCGAGGCACAGATCCTCTTCATCGGTGATGCCCGCCAGATCGCATCGGTCGGTCCTGGCCGGGTGTTCGGTGATCTCGTCGCGGCAGGCAACGTCCCGACCGTGGAGCTGACCGAGAACAGGCGTCAGACGGAGGGCTCCGCTATCGCTGCCGGTGCCGATGCGATCTGCGAGGGGCGCATGCCCGAATGGGGTCACGATCTCATCTTCATCGAGAAGCGCGACAACGAGGACATCGCCAAGGAGGTCGAACGCATCTTCCTGAAGGAGACCTCGCAGGGCAACAAGGTGCAGATCCTGACGCCCGGTCATGCCTCGGAAGCCGGCACCAGCGCCCTCAACGAACGTCTCGCCATCGAGTCGACGGAAAGCGATCCCCTCGTCCGCCTCGCTGGCGGAGCGCCTGCCCATGTCGGTGACGAAGTGATCCAGCTCGAGAACTGCGACGGCCGCGATGTCTTCAACGGCGACGTCGGCAAGATCGTGGCCATCCGGGGCCGGGGCAAGGACCAGGTCGCCACCGTCGAGATCGAGACCCCCTCGGGTCCGCGACGCCTCGACTACACGAGCGGTCAGATGAGCGAACTCGCTCTCGCATGGGCCCTGACCGTCCACAAGGCACAGGGCTCGGAATACGACGTCGTCGTCATGCCCATGACCACATCGCACTGGAAGCTGCTGCGTCGCACCCTGCTGAACACGGGTATCACCCGGGCGAAGCTGCGCTGCTACGTGATCGGCCAGAAGCGCGCCATACGACAGGCTGTCTCCTTCGACGACGGAAATCTGCGCAATACGCGGCTCAAGGAGCTGATCGAACAAGGATGAAGGAAAACACCATGGCAGACATGGACAGACTGCGCACCCTGCTGACGAACATGGATGTCCCGAACGAGAAGGCGAAGATCGCCGACGAAAGGGACATCCAGTGGCTCGGTCGGAATCTCGGACTGCGCAATTCGGATCACCCCGACATCGAGGAGGCACGGGGAATACTCGAGTCCCTCGGCGCGCGTCTCGTCATGTAGAAGGACAACCCATGGAACAACCGCGCGACACCCATGAGATGGACGCCCTGCTCCTTGAGCAGGAGACACGCGCCATCGCCGTCGGGATGATCGCGCGGATGCGGTCCTTCACGCAGCGATGGCAGGACAGGCGTGACAATCGGACGAGCCCGGCCGCATCGTTGACCGCCATCAAGTGGATGCTCGACGCCATAGGCGGGAAGGTAATCGTAATACCCGGCGCCAACGAGGGAACCGCTCAGAAGAGGATTCCACGCTATCTCTTCACGCTCGAATCTCCGCTCGGATGGCAGAGTCTCCGCATGTTGGAGACCAATGAAGCGCTCTATGCGAAGATCCATCTGCGGCTCGACGCGCTGGAAGAGCAGGTGGTCCTCTACCCGGCGCGCATGGACACCGCCCCCTGGGGCGACCTCATCGACGGTTCCGAGATATTAGAGCAGACCGAAGGACTCCTGGAGCACGCCGTCAACACCCGCATCGCACTCGAGTTCGGAGCCGGGAGGGAACGCAGCATCCCCGTGGGATTCTCCCCCGTTTCCGCGCGGGCACTGGTCGCGGTCCTGAGGAACAGGACCCACCATGACTGGAGTGAGGCGACGGCCTTCGATGATTTCTGGGAATGCAGCAGAGAGGAATACGAAAAGGCGTCTCCCGATGATCTCGCCGGAGCTCTTGCCGCATGGGGCATGTGGACGGACGCCGAGACGATCGGATACGTCCTCGACTGGAAACCGACGATAAAGATCACCGGTAAGGGCAACCGGATCGATCTAAACATCAGATCCATAGGACACAGGGTCTTCGCCAATGCCGCAATCATACCCGATGACCAATCCGTCGAGAGGATCCAATGGGACGACCATTCCGTGGTCCTCACCGGACACCGCCTCCCGGAAACCCTACGCACTGCAATGCCGAGAATGGCAGGCCGGCGGCTGGACTCCCTGATGGATCACTGGCTCCTGCGGGGAAGCGAGGCGATTATCGATCGCGCCCATGAGGGCAGTTCCGGATTCGGATGGGGAAGGGAGATAGGATGCGATCTCCGCCCTGGACCGGGACCGGTGCTTTCCGTTCCCCTTCCAGCAGAATCGGAGCGGAGGACGGGGCTTTTGCGGCGTCCCGATGCCCTGCGTCTCATGAAAGATCGCAGTTCATCCTGAAAATATCTTTCATCGAATCGAAAATGCATCCTATAAGGATCGTCTGTATCAAAGGTAGAGGCGAGGCGCTCGATGAAATCCTCCAGGACACAATGGCTCATGAGGGCCTCGGCATTCACGCTCGCGATCGGTCTTCCGTCGCTGGCGCACGCGCAGGCATTGCCGATGCCGACCGACGAGGAGTGCGCCCAGATCATGTCGGACATGGGCATCGACCCTCCGGCGTCGAGCAATCCCGGAACCGATGCTGGTGGCGGGTCAGGAGGCCCTGCACAGCCTGGAACCCCCGGAGAACCGGGAACAGGTGATCCGGATCAGCCGGATCCGGTCTTCACCGGAAATCCCGTGGTGCAGCCCGTCCCGCCCTCTCCCACTCCGAATCCCACTCCCACGCCCACCCCGCCCTCCACCGGAGGAGGCAACGAACTCTCCGCCGGTCAGTATCTACGCAATCCCGATCCGAACAACGTCAGGGTGAGCGGCCGCTTCCACGTGGCGCAGCTGACGCGCGGATACTCGATGCAGAACCTGCGCGAGGTGAAGAGCTACCCACAACCGCGCAATCCGGCCGGCACGAGCATCAGGACGATCGGTGGCCAGAGGATGGCCGTGAAGAACACCGAAGTGAACAAGCTCGGTGGCCTCCATTCCTCGATCGTCATGATAATCGACGAGATCAACATCACCGGAAGGATGATGGGTCTCGATGCGGTCATGACCTCCGGACAGGACGACCGCGGCGGGTCTTCTCTCCACAACAGCGGGCGGGCGATCGATATCCGGTGCAACACCGCCAACGGCTATTCGGTCAACAGCTGTCTCAAGTGGGCGGTCTCGCTGAAGGCCGCACTCGGTGCGAACTATGACGTGATGTGGGAGAACTACGGAACGAACAACCCGTCCAACCACATCCACATCGAATACGACCCGAAGTGATGAGCGGTCCATTATCCCTGCGTTAATGGCCTCCATTGCATAGAAGGGAAGTTGGAAGGAAAATCCCAATGAAGAAGATCATCGTCATCGCCGCCGCAGCCTTCGGGATGATCCCGACCATGGCCGCTGCGCAGAATTCGACCGACATGGGCAACGAGGTCCAGGCGATCTACGCTGCACAGGCCAAGGATCTCGCGAACGAGACGCTCTCCGAGACGCAGGGCGCCTATCTCGGTGACATCGGGACCATCGATCCGGCCAAGGATCCATGGCGCGTCGTCACGCAGGAATACATGCTCGAGAACACCGAAAATCCGAACTACCGTCCGGATCGGTTCTCCATCGCCGTGCAGGTCGACTATGACGGCGACGGAACAATGGACACCGCGCGCATGTACACCAATTCGAAGCAGTCGGCCGTGGTCGTGAAATACGGCGACAGCGGACGCAACGAGGTGGTCTTCAAGCAGGACGGTCTGTTCGGCGAGGGACAGCAGATCTTCGCTGCCGGAAACCGCATCGCGCTCATGACCCCGGACGAGGGCTATGTCCTCATGGCACGGCAGCAGGGCAAGCCGGTCATCTCGCTCGCCGGTCTCTGATCCCGTTTCCCCAGACAACCGAAAGGGCCGGCACCGCCGGCCCTTTTTCTTTGCCCCTCACAGGAGCAAGCAGCATGACCCCGGAACTCCTATTCGACAGGTCCTCGCTGATAAACGAGGTCGGGAAATCCCTCATAGACTGGGCGAACGAGATGATCGTCATCCTCGAGGAGCACCGGAACGATCGGGATTCCATCCGGGTCACGGAGAGGATCCACGACAGATCCATGCAGATGGGCCTCCCGATGACGATGACGACTCATTGCCATAGCGAAAGCGAAGGCGATGTATCCCGGGATCTCGGTCTGAAGCATTGCCCCGGCGAACGGGCCGTATTCCTGTTCGAGGGGGATGGAGCGGGATGTCAGGAGGGCATCGATGCGATGCACAGGCTCATCGAGGATATCGAGAGCCGCACTGCCCCCGACAAATGGACGGGACCGGGCATGAAGATCGCACACGCGATCGGTGAACGAGAACTCATACGGTCAGGATGGAAGGCCTTCGCTGTCGATCCGATAACGATCCGGATACTCGATCACGTCAGCCGCGGCTCTTTCGACTGGTATTGTCAGGAACCGAGCTTCGACGTCAAGCTGCACATGGAAGAGCCACAGGAAGGACGCGGAATGGAATATCTGCGCGACCCCGTCTTCCAGGATAGAATGGACAGCAGGACGCCGGCCATCGGAAACGGACGCAAGGCGGAAGCCACAGCATTCGGATACTTCGATCTCGTGAGGCGCCTCGGGATACTCGGCGCAAACGGCCAGCGTCACGAGAAGGGCACCATTAGAGGGGATATGCTGTTCCTCGACAAGGTCCTTCCAGACACGATCATGCTCGCATCGGTGGGCAGATCACTCGACGATATCGTCGAGACGCCGATGACAAGGGGACTGGGACTGAAGGTGCTTTCCATGGAGCCTTCCAATGGAGTCAAGCCCGGCATCGCCATCCGCACCGACGCAAGGGACCGCCTCACCATCATGAAGCGTCGCGCAGACTGAAAAAAGGGAGAAGGGCATGACCGAACAGCCGATATCCCCGAAACGCGAGAAAAAGCTGAAGCAGCGGGAAGAGGCGACGGCCTACGCGAAGGAGATCGGTCTCGATCTCGATGTCAGCGACAAGGACAGCGTGAGGACGACGCTTCTCCGCGTCATGGAATCGATCGGGATGGAGCCCGAGACCGTGTCAGGGAACAAGAGCATCCGCGGCGTGGCGGTCGATGCCAACGGATACCTCCATGGGAAGACATACCTGAGGCCGGACATAAAGGCCATGAGGGCGGAGTTGGTCCGCCTCGTCAGGATCATCCGTCAGGGAGGACCGTGGACCCCTGGGGATCTCGCGGCCCTGGACATATCCAGCTGCGCCCGTGCGATCCTCGAGGCCCAACTGGGGGAGGAATGGAGGACCACAGTGTCCCGAGAGATAGCCTCCGTCTACGAGAAAAGGATGGGCTACGGGAAAAGCTACGACAAGCTCGACGATGACATAGGGATGAAGATCGCGCAGGGCAGGATCCTCGTGCAGGCATCCCTCGGCAGAACCTACTACCGGAACGGTCACCTGATCATGTCCCAGGTCCGTCTGCCCGCCTCGACGATGGCCGGCATCGTGGGGAGGGATGCAGCATCTCTTATGGAAGGCGACCCATACGGCAGCGCGTTCACGGAAGCGACCGTCCGGCACGTCGAGTGCCCTGAGAGCACGACCATCATACATCTCGAGGAGACATTCGAACCCGCAAGCGGAAGGAGGCACGAAGAATGCTGAAACCGCATCAGATCTTCGACCATCACCTGTTGATCGAGAGCAACATACCGCGCCTGCGGAACTGGATGTCCGGGATCATCGACATCCTTCACGATGATCTTGCGTCAGGAAAGAAATGCTCCGAATCTCTGATATCCCACTCCGCGGCCTGCGGAATAAATCTACGGATGACAGGGTCATGCCAGACGAAGACATTCGCGCTGTGCGAGCACGGCCTCACGAAGGATATCCTCAGCTTTGACCCGTCGTCTTCGAATCAAGGACTCATGATGCTGGGCACCATGAGCGAAAGTCTCAAGATGATGGACGGCGAAGATGCGGTGCAGGATCTCCAGGCATCGGGCTACGCCGAACAGGCGTTCTGCACGGAAATGTCGACATGGCTCGGAGACAGGCCGATTGCCTTCGAAAGACTTGCCCTGAACCATCTGGTCAGGATCACGGACGAGGATCTGAAGAAGGCGATCGAGGAGGGAACGACACCACGTCTCCGGGTCGACCAGGTCCGCGATGCGGAGGAGACGAGGAATGATGATCGTCTCGCCAGATTCCTCGATACACGCGGACTCCTAGTGGAGACGCCAATGGACTGCGATCATCCGAATGGAAAACTGATCATCAAGAAACGAATGGGCATGGTCCACATCGGCCCCTACAACACCGCCGGCCTGATGTTCCTGGGAAATCACGTCTGCCTTCCCGAACGTCTTCCCGAGACGATCCTCGCATCCCTGAGGGGGCAGTCGCTCAGGGATGTCGTCGACATGCCAATGCCTTTCGACGGCATCCATATCGCAAGCGCAGTCAACAAGGGGGCCGGGGTCCAGATCGAGACCGATGGCTATGATGAGGGCATTCGCCTCGCCAGGAGCTTCCCATGCACGAAGGACTGATGAATTCGTCGGCACGGGATCTCTTCGATCCTTTCATCCTGTATGCAGAGCATGGGGATGCCATCCGCGGGTGGGTCATGGAGATGTGGCAGTATGTCCACGATCTCAACGCAGCTCGGACTCCCGGTCTGGGGGATTTCGCACGGATAGAGGAAGACCTGCGAAGGATATGCTCGGACAACGGGTTCGACCTCGTGAGGAACGCGATCACCAGTGACGAGGACAAGGTGTACACGCTGGACATCGCATTCCCGCACGGCCTCCATCAGCTCGTCGAGATGACCACCGACATGGTCGACATGGTCGAGACGGAGATCGAGATCGATGCGATGATCGAGCAACTCGACGAATGCGACATCCACTCCAGCATGCCGCTTCCCTCATCATGGTCGAGACAGGCCGCGCATCAGCTCGCCAAGACAGCCGCCAAGAACGAGGCGATCGATCTCAGGGCGTTCGACCCGTCCGCCATCGCCGCGCTCGACACCAAGAAGCCCGGCTGGCGGAAAGTCGAGAGCATGAATGACATGCTCGACCGGGGGTCGATGAGACTGCCCAACGGTCGCATAGAGACGGAAATCGAGACCAGGGCGGGGATCCGCATGCTCAGGATGAGGGATCACGATCGCAATTGGACATGGTCCAACGGCGAACTGCACCTGCCCAGGGCAATGGTGAATCACAGCCTCCTGACAGGCAGCGTCGGGCGCCCCGTCTCGGCGATCTGTCAAGCACTCGGACTGGTCCCCGAAGGCCCCATCGTGGTCGAGGCGGGATACGATGATGGAACGGCCGTATTCGCGACCGACGCCCTCACGATGGACAGGCTCGAGATCGTCGAACAGGGAGAATGAGAATGGAAGACGCAGACGTGAAGGAGCTCGCAGCAAGGCTCAGGGACGCGAAGCTACGACGCATGGAAGTCAATCCCTCGCGTTTTCCCTATGACCGTTGTCCGGAGCAGGAGAAGCTGGACTGGGAGGCGATCGCACGCGAGGCCATCGAAGCCCTTTCGTCGGCGCCGGATAGGGACCCAGCGCATAGCATCGCCTTCGGATACACGAACTGGCGAGGAGAACACGGCATCCGTCAGGCGATCCCGACCGGCCTGTCATGGGGCAGCACCGAATGGCATCCCGAAGAGGGATGGCTGCTCGAGGCCTGGGACGAGGACAAGCAGGCCGTCAGGCAGTTCGCGCTCGAGGATTGCGACTTCACACACAGGATCCAGTGAGAACATGTCGCCGACGTAGACGACATCAGGAAAGGAAAAAGATGCATCGCATCCATCTGGTGAGGCACGGCCTCTCGGAATCGAACCTCTCGACGGAGGTCAACAAGCGCAAGCCCGATCACGCTATCGAACTGGCACCCGAAGGACACGAACAGGCCAAGAAGGCGGGCCGCTTCCTTGGGGAGCACATCCAGGAGGGCGTCGAAGGCTTCCATCGGCGCCGCGTCCTCATGCTCGTCTCACCCTACCTGCGGACGCGTCAGACCGCGGACGGCGTGGAGGAGGGCATCAGGAAGCAGGGACTCGAATACGTCAGGAAGGAGGCGCTCAGCCTCCGGGAGCAGTCCTTCGGACTTTTCGACGGATATTCGACGGAAGAGCTGGCCGAGGTCTATCCGCGAGAATACGCCCACTACGAGAAGCACGCGCAGTTCGAGGGCATGGACGCCGGCCTGAAGGGCGAGTTCTTCGCCCCGATGCCGATGGGTGAATCACGAGCCCGGGTCTGCGACCGCGTGCGGACCAGCTTCGGCATGATCCACCGCGCCATGGACGACGGATACTCCGATATCGTCGTCGTCAGTCACGGGGTGACGATCCGCTGCTTCGCACGCGAGTGGAAGCATCTCCCTTGGGAATGGTGCGAGAACGAGCCGAACCCGGCGAACTGCTCGATCCTCACCCTCGAGGGCAAGCGGGACTGCAAGTGGAAGATGGAACGCATCTTCGAAGGGTTCGGACATCCCAAGGATCCCGCTCACGAGAAGCAGGAACACCGCGAGGAAGGACACGTCTGATATGAAACGCAGCGGGAGCATCACGGCATTCGCCGATGCTCCCGCCGTGGAAGAGATCATACGGGCAGGAGCCTGGGTCGTCTTTTCGGTGTCCGGCGGCAAGGATTCCTCCGCCGCGATCGCCGCGACGCTGCCTCTGCTGGACAGCATCGGACACCCACCCGAACGCCGTTTCATGCTCCATTCCGATCTGGGTCGGTCAGAATGGAAATCCACCATGCCTCATGTCGAACGACTGGCGGACCACTTCGGGCTGCCTCTCCGGACCGTCAGACACAAGACGCAGGACATGGTGGCGAGATGGGAGCGCAGGGGCGAACTGGGTATCCAGAGATGGTCCAGAGGAGAGACCGTCAATCTCGTAGGGCCCTGGTCGAGCGCCTCGCTCAAATTCTGCACCGCAGAGCAGAAGATCCATGTCATGAGCGCGCACAAGAAGGATCTCGATGGCCCCGTGGTCAGCGTCATGGGGATCAGACGGGACGAAAGCCACGGACGCTCGAGGGCGCCGTTCGAATCCCTCGATACGGGGATGAAGCGTCACAAGCGCTCGGACTGCATGACCTGGAATCCGATCGTCGACTGGACCACGCAGGACGTCTTCGACATCCATGAGGAACAGGGAATACCCCTGCACGAGGCCTACCACCTGGGATCGACCCGTCTGTCGTGCAACTTCTGCGTCCTCGCAAGCATCAACGACCTCGACGTGTCCTCGGGGCAGGATCAGAACCGGGACACCTATCTCACGCTCGTGGAGATGGAGATCCGCTACGCATCCTCGTTCCAGCCGGCACGCTGGCTCGGAGACGTGAGACCGGAGCTTCTCGACGCGGAATCACTCCAGGGCCTGAACGAAGCGAAGCACAGGTCCGAGAGGCGAAAGGCCCTCGAGGCGTCCTATCCAGAGCCATACAGGATGAGGAACCAATCGGATCTGACTTCATCCGATTGGGGCGACATCGCACGGATCAGGAAGGAGATCGCCGGCATCATGGGGTTCTCCGGCTACGTCGCGGATCCACGCGAGGCCACAATGCTTGGATAACGGCGGCTTCCGACCTAAAAGCCGATGGAAACAACACGACAGGAAGAGACATGGCGACCATGATGACCAACGATATACCGCAGGGAACGACCGACAAGGATCCCGGCATCATCGCCAGTCTACTGTGGATCGTCGGTCTGGTCGTCTTCCAGCTGATCGGCATCGTGATCGCGTGGGCGGCACAGGCGGGCATCAGCGGGGAGCCCATGATGGCGATGAGGGAGATCAACGGCGAGACCACCCCGGTCCCGATGATCGCTCCCATCACCATGATGTTCGGTGTGTTCCTGGGAGCCGCCGGCCTCATCGCCGTGAGGGCTCGGTATCTGTGTCGACATCTGCGGCCGGCATGGGACGGCACCTCGCCGCATGCCCTGAGCCGGCGATCGATCATGACGACGATCGCACTCATAATCGCGGTCATGCTCTTCACCATGGCCTACCAGACGGCACTCGGTGAGAAGCCGATACAGCCGGAACTCGTGCTCTTCCTGAATGCCATGAACAGCGGATACGCGGGTCTGGCCGTCGTAGTTCTCGCAGGAGCCGTCGGTGCGCCGGTTCTCGAGGAGATCCTGTTCCGCGGCCAGCTTCAAGGGGCCATCCATCGCAAGCTGAGCGGAAAGACCGAAAGGGCGCCGATCCATGCCATCGCCATCACTTCGGCGGTCTTCGCCCTGATCCACTTCCAGCCTCTCGCGATACCGCCGCTGTTCGTGGCCGGAGCCGTGTTCGGCTGGATCAGGTGGCGCAGCGGATCCCTGGCCCTGCCCATCGCCGCGCACATCCTGATGAACTTCATATCCCTGATCGTTCTCTACTTCACCGGAGAGATCTGACACCGAAGGGAAAAAGATAATGGAAGCACTCCTGCTCATCGGCGCGGGCATCCTGCTCGTGCAGGTCGTCCGAAGTCGCGCCGTCCTCAGCCGCGAGGAAGAGGCTCCACCCGTGCCCTTCCTCGGGCGACGGGAGCTATGGAGCGACAAGGGTCGTGCAGTTCAGGTGTGGGGCCTCGCATGGCTCCCCGTCCGGGCCAAGGCCTTCAACCATTCGACGCTCTGGCTGGACTGAGCCGAACAGAGATCCTCCGCTCGACGGAAGATAAGCCATAAACGGCACCACAACGAAGGAATACCATCATGAAGAAGATCCTGCTCGTAGCCGCAGCCCTCTCGCTCGGCGCAACCCCCATCGCCGCCGCAGCAGTGGAGCGTGCCGCTGCGCCGGCCGAGAATGCCTCGAATCTCGGCGGAGACGGACCCACCATCACCGCTCTCGTCGTTCTTGCGGCCGTCATCGCCGGCGTCATCATCGCGGCCGACGATTCGGACGACACCCCGGTCAGCGCCTGAACCCATCGCCCCCGGAGCGCGAAGACGCTCTGGGGGCGATCCCCTTTTTTTTGCATCCTCAAACGCAGGTGAGAATACTCGGAAAGAGCGGAAAAACGCCTTGCCAGCAAAGCGCCGGTGAGGGACAATTACGGAAGATGAAGAACATGATCCTGCCAGACGCCCCTACGGACGGTCACGCCATCGCCAAGGCCACCATCACGATCCCCATGGGCGATCTCGACGGCAGAATTCTCTCCGAGCTCATGCAGTTCCAGGAGGAGCTCACCGGAAGCCAGGGTCCCGACAGCATGGTGCACACCACCATGGCGGCGCCGGACCACCCCCTCCGGACCCTGCTCGAACTCGAATATCTGGAGGAGGGCTATGAGGACCTGGAGCCGCGCTCCACCATCTCTCACACGGTCGCCAACACGCAGGCGGGCATTCCGGAGCTGATCGTCGTCGGAGCGGATCCCCACAGCGCGGAGCAGTTGGTAAGGGAAGTCGAGGAGGCCATGACCACCGAGGAAGGCCTGGACATAGGCCGACCGGTCCTCGTCAATGGACGACTCCTCCAGATCGTCCCCGTCGAGTTCGGGGCCCTGAGCAAGTTCAACGACGCCTTCGCCAGCTTCGTGGCCACGCAGGTCCTGAGCTGTCAATGGGGGACGCCACCCACGTGGCTGCAGATCGTCTATGCCGATTGCGGGCATCGCTTCCCCTGGGAGCCCGGGGCCGATCCCGACATCTACCAGCCCGTCGCAGCCACTCGCCCACATTACCAGGGCCGCGGCAAAGCCGAGGTCTGATCCATCCGGGCGTCGCAACGCCCGCTTCAACGCTCCATCCCAAAAAGGAGACAGCCATGCGCCCATCAGTCGGCACGCGTGACCAGATAGTCGCGCGCATGGACGTTCTCACGGATCTGGACAGGAAGGCCCGCGCACTCCAGAGATACGTCGAGAAGCACGAGGACATCGAGGATCCCTTCGAGGTCCTCCACCAGAACGGCATCCTCGCGGTCGTCCCCTTCTTCACCATGGACATCGAGAACGGTCATAACGTCCTCAAGCTCGACGACGACATCGTCCATCCTCTGCGAATCGACTACGAGAGACCACGGGAATCCCTATGGGAGATATCCCAGTGCTTCAGGCTTCCCGGCGTGGACGAAGGGTATCACCCATGGCATGACGGTATCGCCGCCCGATACGAGAAGGAACTCCGACGCTGCGTCTGCGGGGAGATCATCGAGACGGACGGATTCACGGCATGGGTCCTCGCGCTCGAGGGGATGAAGGGCAAGGGCGAGGACATGTCCACCGCCGACGCGGTCAGGGACGAGATCGCAGCGGCTCTCGCCGAACGCCGCATGCCCGCAGGAAGTGCCCTTACGTTCATCCGAAAGGGACATGAGCGTCTCTCGGAGCCAGGCCAGGACATGATCTCAGGAACTGCCCACTGGGAATATGACGACAAGCAGACATACTCCGCCATCGCGAAGACCGAGATCGGTTCGAGCAGGTGCTACGAGGGTATCAGGATCACCAGCAACTGCCGCTTCAACTCGCGCTACAGCATCGAGGGGTCGGTCCTGAAGCTCAATATACCGGCCATTCCCGAATCCACCGTCCTCAGTCTCACCGGAAAGAGTCTGGAGCAGGTCGTGAATGACACGCGTCTCCACGGGTGGGGACTCAGGGTGCGCGGGATAATGCGCAACGAGAGAAACAGGGACGGACGTGGAAACGAGATCTCTACGATCTTCCTCGAGACGAACCGGGGTGACGACGAGACCCGTCTCTGCTTCGGCACGCGATATCCCGTATCCTGATTTTCAGGATGGTGCTCCTCGACCAAGACTACTATCATCCAGCCAAGGAGAACAGGAACATGAAACAACTCAAGGATGTCTGCATGATGTCGCTCTGCGCGATCATGCTCGCCTTCATATTCATGATCTTCGCGGTCCTGGCCCTCTTCAGCGAGACCGCGCGATGGGTGATCGACCAGTCCATGCACAAGGTCGGGGAGATAATGTCGGAAGGCGAAGAACGCTCCATCCGCAAGCATCGCGAGGAGCACGCCGCCGGCAACTGAACGAACAGAAGGGAAAAAGGACCATGATCTATCTCGACATAGACGGCGTCCTCATCCTACCGGGAGACGGAAACGACGACCCCGACGTCAGGCGCAGGGCGTCATACGTCGCCGACATATGCAGAGCCACCGGTTGCATGATCGTGGTGAGCTCACAACGGCGCATAAGCGACGACGTCCTCCACCTGCTCTCCGATCTCGGTCTCCAAGGGTTCATCACCCGATCCTGTCCGGACCGGACCCCCTTCATCAGGGGTGACGACCTCGATCCGGACCTTCCCGTCCGCGGACAAGAAATAGACGCCCACATGGCCGCGAATCACATAAGCCGACATGTCGTCATAGACGACGACTTCGCGCTTCCGCATCACGACCGGATAGCCATCGATCCGGATGTCGGCATCACGGCAGACGATGCGGACAGCGCCATCGACATCCTCATGCGGTCCCGCCCAACGGTGGACAATCTTAATCCATCCTGAAAACAGTCTCGACAACCACTTGCTTCTGATGCACAAACATCGCTCCCACAAGGCAAGCAGGAGGGGAACATGAAGGAAGCGGTAATCGAGAGCATCCATCGGCATCTTCGGGAACAAGGCACCCGGTGCCCGCTGGACGGAGCGACCAGGTTCGAGGACATGGATATCGACTCGCTGGGTCTGTATTCGATGGTGGCCGGCGTCGAGGACGAGCATGACGTCATCGTCAACTGCGGCGAGTTCGCCGGTCTCGAAGGCGTAGCGGACCTGTCGGACGTGATTCTCGCCAAGATTCGGATCCCTGTCGCCAAGGCGGCCTGACGCCGAAATGGGCGAGACACGGACCCTCATGATCCAGGCGCGGCAGGATGCCGGTCTCTCCCAGGGAGCGCTCGGTGACAAGGTGGGATTGTCGCGTCAGGCCATAAACACGATAGAACGCGGAGCCGGGCTTCCGAAGCTGCGCAGTGCAATGAGAATATCGAGGGTCCTCGGCCAGAGTGTCGAGGACCTCTTCGATGATTCCTCCCGTGACGGGACAGGAGTATCGACCAAGCATTAGAAGGGAAAAATCCATGACGACCACCACGCCTTGTGAACGATCGGTCGTCATGTCGACACTCCCCGACGGAAACCGCGCAGAGGTCCTGAAGGCAATGTCTCTCTGGGGCGAGCCGGTGATCTACGAATGGGACGCACAGAGACCCGATGAGTCGCTGGTGAAGCTGGGAGAACTCCTGGATTCCAATCCGCGTCTCATGGTCACGATGGCACTGCCATACGAGAAGACCGTCAAGGCGATAGCATCGCGCGCGCGCAAGAAGGGCTTCGTCCCGTATGTCCTGGAAGACAAGTGGGAGGCATGCGCCGAACGGATCGATCTTCCCTGTCGCTTCGCGCCGATGGCTCTCGACAGGCGCAGCGACGAGGGACCTTTCGACCTGATCGGTGACATCCATGGATGCGCGCTGGAATTCGGGGATCTCCTCGAGAGGCTGGGCTACATGGAGAGCGGATGGGAGCAAGGCGGTCCTGACGAGTTCCACACCTCCATCCGCAAGCACGAGAGCGGGCGGAGGACCGTCCTGCTCGGGGACCTGGTCGATCGCGGACCCATGAATCTGGCCGTCATGCGAATGGCTCGCCGCCTGGAGGAGCAAGGAGGTCTGCGTGTCCTCGGCAACCACGACGCCAAGATCGGGAAATGGTTGAACGGCAGGGATGTCAAGGTCGGTCCGGGACAACAGCCGACCATCGACGAGTTCGCTGGCATGACTCATGAGGAGCGTGCGGACTGGGGAGCATGGATGCTCTCTGCAGAAGCACACTATCTTCTGGACGGTGGGCGTCTCGTCGTCGCCCATGCCGGCATCGATGAGGAGTATCAAGGCCGCATGACAGGGGGAGCGCACAGCTTCGCCCTCTACGGAAAGCCATCCGAATGCGGCGGCGTCGATGCGGATGGATACCCGCTCTCGATCGACTGGGCGGAGGAATACACGGGTGAGGCCACCGTCGTGCATGGTCATGTGGTCCACGACGCCCCACGCGAATTGAACAACGTCATCGCCATCGACACCGGATGCGTGTTCGGCGGGGATCTTACAGCGCTTCTCTGGCCCGAGCGGAGATACGAGGCGGTTCCTGCCAGGAAGGAGTGGTGGAAAAGACGATGAAGATCCAGGAAGCAGATCGCCGCACGGGCGACTTCGCCACCGATCTCGACGCCGAGATATCCCGGCGATTCCGTGATGCCGGACTCGAGCATCATGACATCTCAATCGAGAGGACCAACGAATCATCCGTGACACTCGTGCGCAGCGCGCCATCCAACGAATGCCGCAAGAACGTCACGCTAGTCCTTTCGACGCCGACTAACATCGAACCCAAGGAGACCGTCAATCTCAAGGAACTCCTTCGCAGGAGGGCCGACAGGCATAGCGAGATCCAGCAGCCACGTGACGCATTCGAGGGCGAACATCTCTTCAGATCCTATGTCGAGCGGTCCATCCGTGCGACGCGTCGATATCGTGCCATGCTATCGCACCGGGGAACCTGCGAGAGAGACCCCTGGACGCATACGATCCACTCGGTCACGAAGAGATGGCTCGAAAAGGAGGGATGCGATCTCTCGATACAAGGTGAAGCGGCATACATGAATACGCTTCACCCGCCGAAGGGCGTCGATGTCGGCGAATGGTATTTCATAGACGGATACGCGGTGTGCGCCGGGATCCAGAACGCGTCGCGCGATGTGAAGCTGTTCTCGAACCAGACCGATCGCACGGTGAGACTGGAGATCAAGCGGCCACTGCCCGAAGCGGTGACGCTGGCACTTCCGGGAAGGAGGATCGGTGAGGTGGTCGATGCGCCGTTCATCGAGGGAAACGAGGATGTCCTCATCCAGAGTGTCCGACGCATCATCGATCATGATGGAGAGACGGTTCTGAGCATGACCCTGCATCCGAGCGAGGAGGCAATGGCGGAGGCGCCCGACGGCTTCGATGATTCATGGATGACCATGTGACAGGAAAAGAGCAATGAACAACAAGGACGAGCCCGCATACGCCGCGGCCACGTTCGAGCAGCAGTCCGCCCATATCGAACTGGACTACGGATCCGCACGGAGGATCTTCGTGTTCGGAGACGTCCACGGGAACATCGATCCGATCCGGCGTGCCATGAAAAAGGTCGACTACGATCACGAGGCCGGAGATCGCATGATCGGTCTCGGGGACTGGCTGGACCGAGGAGATCACACGACGAAGGTCGCCAAGTTCATCGATCGGCATACGGACAACCTCGTCTTCGTCAAGGGCAATCACGAGCAGATGCTCGAGGATGCCGTGCGTCCCAGGAACGGAGGCATCAGTCCGGTCGATCTCATAAGGAACGGCGGCAGCTGGATCCTCGATCATCTCCCGCAGGACGGAGACGGGGATGATGACGACAGGGATGCGGACGGCAACCTCCTCATGGACCGGCGCGGGCGCAGAATCGTCGCCGCCGTCTGCGGGGCACCCATAGCGCTCACCATCACAACTCCCGCCGGCAACAGGATCGGTATCGTCCATGGTGAGGTGCGACGCATCCACGGCAGGCTCGACTGGAACCCGTTCACCGGCATTCTGCAGGAGCAGGGTCCGGACGGCTTCATCGCCAGCGACGCCATGTGGGAGCGCGATGAGATCCGACGCATCAAGCACGAACACGCAAGCAGGTCACGGCCCCGCCCCTCGGACATCGTGGAGAACATCGATCACGTCTTCCATGGCCACACGATCCTGAAGGAGCCGCTGACATGGGGGAACCGGAGTTGGATCGACATCGCCTCCTATAAACGCGGGGAGGCCGCCTTCATCGACATCGACCGGTGGACGGAAAACGACCGCATAACGAAGGAAAAACGCAAATGAACATCATCCTCGAGCTGATCGCCTTCCTCGGTCTGATCATCCTGGTCTTCGTGCTGCCGGTGATCGTCCTCCCGCTCACCATCGGGAACCTCATCCATCGCCGCAGATATCCCGAGGATACCGAACTGGTGAGGATCTATCTCGAACGAGTCCGTGACAACCCCGATTCCTTCACCGTCGAGTGCGACAGCTCCATCGAGGCGGCAGACGACGTCTTCAAGGCCGCAAGCTACGGCAGCCTGAGGGCGAACGGGCGATCCCTCTCCAAGAGCACCTGGCAGGAGATGAAGATCTCGCGAAGCGTCAAGAAGCTGTGGAAGCGCAACGGACAGA
The DNA here is from genome assembly GCF_937921195.1 of uncultured Salinicola sp. Classification (NCBI taxonomy): domain Bacteria; kingdom Pseudomonadati; phylum Pseudomonadota; class Gammaproteobacteria; order Oceanospirillales; family Halomonadaceae; genus Salinicola; species uncultured Salinicola sp. The sequence continues at coordinate 9,777 of NZ_CALFQK010000099.1, read as the reverse complement.
CCGACGCGAAGAAGAAGGCCCTCATCGAGAGGCTGACGACGAATGGCTGAGGAGGAGGGGGAGTTCGAGCCTCCCTTCGATCCCTCCTTCGCCGAGGATGCAGTGAGAAAGGCCGCCGATCGGTGCCTCCCTCCGGCCCACATGGGACTCGACGTGGAGACCATCTGGACCCAGTGCTGGGATCACGGTGACCGCATAGCCAAGGGACTCACGATTCGGCTCATCAGGGATCTCTCCCGAATCGACGTCGATCTCGACTTCGGCAACATCCCGTTCGACGGAAATGATGCAGAAAAGGCCTTGGAGTTGGCCATGACCAGCTTCGAGGCGGCAGCAGCCAGCGTCATCGAAGAGCGGAGGAATCTCACCATCCATGCGACTTCGGCCGCACTCATCGCGACCTACAGGGCGGAAGACGGAAGTGCCGGCTGGAAGAGCGTAAGGGATCATCTCGGGTATCCAGTGAGCAGACGCTGTGCCGCAACGATAACTCCACGCGGCTGGAAACACCGGAAGAACGACGAGAAGCTCAGATGGCGGGGGGCCGACAGGCCTCACGAGGAGTTCCGACTTCCGGGGAAGCGCATCCTGATCCCCGAGTTCAGGCTCGGAGATGTCGGTCGGATGACCAACGACCGACTACGGGTGAACAGGCGCATCCCGGAGACGGTCCTCACATCCAAGAAGAACGGTCCCCTGCACCAGCTCATCTCCATTCCGGGATTCGACGAAGTGGAAGCGATCATCACGGGACATGTCCTCTCACGGGAAAGCACGGAACTCAGCATCCGCAGCCCCACCATCGACATGGAGGAGGCGTTCGAACTGATGGCACGCGTCATGACCAGTGCGGGCATCAATACCGACACCGGGTCCTGAGAAGGAAAAACACGAGACCTGCGAGCCGATGTGGCTCGCTTTTTTTTGGTCCGCATCCGGAGGAGCATCGCATGAAGGAAATACAGACGATCCTCGATGCCACGGCAAAAAGGGTCTGCGACGAAGTCGGTCTCGACCCGTCGTTCGCGACGATCGAGAACCGCATAGCGCACGTGAACATCCATGTGGAGACTCCGCGTCTTCCACTGTGGCCTCTCACGATGAGCCCCGGTCCGGAACACCTGGACGAGGACTGCGCGATGGAGATCGATCGGATCGAGCACATCCTCGGCGTTCTGGCACGCGCACACTTGGCACTGCAGCACGCCCATGACCGCTTCCAGGGGCCGCCACCGCTCTGGGCGACAGGCGTCCACCCGCTCGTCGGGTTCGCGATCGACAGGAGTTCCTACAGCCCCGAGGAGATCGTCAAGGAATCCCGGAGCCCGGCATGGAGACCCGAAGAAAGGGAGGAACATCTCCTCGGAGAAAAGACGGGTCTCCATCTCGAGGTAAAGATGCTGCGGTTCGGAAACGGTCTGAAGATCCGTGCGCGCGGAACCTACTCGAGTCTCGATGTCCAGCCCATGACCGACACCACGAGGACCGGGATCGTCGGACGATCTCTCGCCGAGGTGATGGACTGTCCGGCTGACATCGCTGATCTGCTCATCTCCTCCGCAGTCGACCGACCGAACGAAGGAACGACGAGGCTGACCGTCTGGGGTGATCTCGTCCCGATCGAGGAGCCACCCGCCGGCGAGGATCCATGGTGGATAGCGACATGGAGCGACTTCCAGGACCTAGCGATGGAGCGTCATCGCCATGGGTGAGGGCGAATGATCCAGAGGAAGGGAAAATCAGGATGGCAAATCCGGACCGAATGAGGGACAATGCCAGTCTGGCAAGCGGAGGCATCGCCGTGCATCCTGTCAAGCAGGACAACAGATACCAGATCGGGGATCCCGGGCGCTATCTCAAGCCGGGGCTCTTCCAGCGTCTTCTCGCGGCACTGGAGGCAAGAGGAATCGATCCCCACAACGGTTATACGCTCGAACTCGAGGACCCCGAGACAGGCTCATGGGGTCGTGTGACCGGGGTCAAGTCCAGCCATGCGGGTGTATTCCATCCCGATGACGGACATCGTGATCTGGGCGATTTCCTGACCGAGACCGGACACATCGCATTCACCGAGATCGACATCTGCGTCGATGCCGACGCCTGCGACCAGTGCCGCTGGATAGGCATCGACGAACCCGTCGGCGTCATCGCCAGACCGGGAATGCTCGTCGTCACCGGAACGATCGAGCACCTGCGAATCAGTGCCGGCATTCCGGCCACCCTGGCCATCCCGCTTTCGATGGCCGCCTGATCCATCCTCAAATGCATTGACCCCAACAAGGGCAAGGTGCACAATTCGGAACGATCCACACCTTCATATGGCGGACCTTCCGATGAACGACATGGCAGCACCTCCATCAGAGGCCAGACGGGCCCTCGAAGCCGAAAAGGCCGAGGCGCGCAAGCAGCATCCCAGGCACAACCGCGCACTCCTTAATTCCTACGTCGTCGAAAGGGACGAGGAGGGTCTCTACGTCGAGGCGAACGGGACCAGGCATCGGCCGGGCCACGTCGCCAAGGTCGGAAAGTCCCTAGATATGCGCGACGGCGGACTGAAGCCGGGTGACAGAGTCGTCAGCTGGAAGGATTCGACTCTCGACAACGAGGGCAGGATCCACTCCGGTATCCGCTCCTTCGCGAAGCTCGATCGGAACAATCCGCGCCGGGTCAACTGGCATGCGGAAGGACCAGAACGTGATGCAGGTCTCACCGATCATCCTGAAGGCGTCCACTTCGACAAGGAAGGCAGGGCCCACCAGTTCATCAAGTGTGACAAGGAAGGACTCTACGTCGAGGTGCCGGCCTGGAAGGAGAACAACCCCGAGATGAAGTATCCGGCTCCCTCCTACCACCGGAGCATGGATCACATGGTCAAGTATCGCCCAGGAGAGATGAAGGGACTCTACGAGCGCTACGACATGAGCGATCAGGGCATGAAGGAAGGAGACCAGGTCAAGGGTCTCCAGCTGCTCGGATACAACGACACGAACGGGATCATGGGCCCTACCGTTCATCATTCCGGAAGAAACGTCCAGAGCATCGGAAAGGGACACAGGTCTCGCCCCGACATGAGATTCATGGAATTCGAGACCATGGACGGAAAGAAGCTCAGGTGGCATAGCGAGGGCAGAGAACGCGACCTCCTCCTGGAGAGAAACCCTCGTCGAATCGAATACGGAGATGACGGTCTGGCCGTCGAAGGACAGGAGACAGGAGGGGTGATCGCCAAGGCCAGGCTGAAGATGAATCGGGCAGCCTATCAGGTCATGGGACAGCAGCATCACGGATACGGATGAGCCCTCCTCCACACACGACCATCAATCACGAGAAGGCGGCCACGGCCGCCTTCTCCGCATCTGCGACAAGGACATCCAATGAGCATCATGACCATGAAGAACGCCTTCCTGTCGGCGCTGGAGCACCTCTACTCCATCGCCGGCCAGGCCGATGACGGCAGGCCATCCCAGACCATAGTGAAGGGGCCGGACGGCGAGATGCTCCCGGCACGTCGCGAGGAGTTCCTGATGGACGACAACGGAGTCGAGATCGCCGACGAGTTCGTCATCGGATGGAAGGGGATCAGCAGCATCGCCGCAAGGGACGGTATCATCGTGATCGATCTCACGGACGGGAAGCAGGTGGAGATAGAGGCCTGCCCATGATCCCCGTCGAAGAGGCCATAAGGGCCCATGGCTGGACGATCCGGCAGTCGAGAACGGTCCTCGGCTTCGCCTCCGATCTGCCACTCATCGCGGAACCCAAGTTCGCCATGCTGTGGCCGCGTCTCGGAAACGGGATGCGATGGATACTCCTCGATCTCCTGCGCCGATATCTCGAAGGCGTCATGGAGCACACCGACGACCTCTCCCATGCGCCCGGGTGGGCCAGGATCAGGTTCGCGGATCCATGCGGTATCTGCCCGCAGAGCGGCGGGGACTTCACCTTCCGCCTGATGCTCCCGAACAAGGGGCGCAAGACCCCTCCCTTCGTCAAGCTCACCTATGTCAACAACGACAAGGGATTCACCTGCTGGCCGGAATCGCTGAAGCCTCCCGTTTCCGACGCCGAACGCAAGATAAGCCTGCAGGACCTCGCTTCCTGCCCCATCGTCGACGATCCCGGACGACCTGTCCGCGCCTTGGACCCCGTGAAGGCAGATCCGGTCGCGGAGAAGATACTCTCAACGATCCCGGAAGACGTTCGTGAAGATGTGATCGACGCCATCATGCGACATCGTCTGGTCTTCCACAGCACGAACCGGACGGGCGAGGCCGGTTCCATCCACCCACCCGTCCTCGGCATCGAGGGACGCGGGCAATCCCGGATGTCCGCCGTCGGATACCTGAACGAGAGCATCTACTTCCAGAACGGCTGGCTGATGGTCAAGCTCGCCAAGCTGCCGATCGTCCTGCAGCAGGGCATCGACATGGGAGGTGACGCCGAGGAGATGTTCGCCGTCAACATGACGGATGGTCGAGGAGGTCGGATCAGACCCTTCGAAGGTCTGAGGATATCGAAGTGCAATCGCGGCACGACATGGATGGGAAAGCACGTCCAGGTTAAATTCGAAAGATGACACGATTGCAGAACGACCCGACGCTGGTTATCCATAAAGCAAGTGAATCCGGACGGAAAAGAATGAACAGAATAGAAGAAGCCCTGATGCGCAGCAGTGACTGCGTGGAGATCATCGGCATGGACGGGCGGGTCATCGCCACCAACTCCTCCGATGCTAACCCTTGCGGAGACCAGGAGGAGACGGACGAAGGCTGGGTCATGCAATGGCCCGAGACGGCGCGGACCAGTGTCCAGATCGGACTCGAGGAGGCGCTCGACGGGAGGCGGCACCGCTTCGAGGCGTATCGACCGCGCAACGGTCAGGATGCATGGTGGGATGTGACCGTGACCAGCATCGAAGACGAGAAGGGCGTCAGCGGCGCCCTCGCCGTGTCACGCGACATAACGCGCATCCGGAACGAGCAGATGCAGTCCCAGGCCATGCTCGAGGAGGCGAGGAACACCGCGGAGGAGCGGGACCTCATCTCACGGGAGATGCGGCATCGCCTGAAGAACCAGATCACCGCGATCAGATCTCTGGCCGCCATGACCGCCAGAGATCACAATGACACCAAGGGCTTCATGGAATCCTTCAACCGACGGATGATGAGCCTCTCGACCTCACAGGACATCCTCTCGGCACGGGACAACCAGCCGGTGGAATTGAACGAGGCCATCCAGTCCATCCTGGCGGCCACGGGCAGAAGCAGGCAGGTGACTATCTCCGGGATGCCGGAGGCGACCGTAGGGCCACAGGCCCTGGCGACCATGGCCCTCATCTTCGGCGAACTCTCGACCAATGCCCTCAAATACGGAGCCCTCTCCGAGGACCAGGGAACGGTCAGGATCGAATGCCAGGAGAAGGAGGGCATTCTCACCTTCACATGGAGCGAGGATTCGGGTGTGCCGATAGTCCCGGGAGACAGCGGCAGCGGGCATCAGCTGATGAAGCGGATGAGCTCAAACTCCGGAGTCGACTTCATGCTGGAATGGCTGGAGACCGGACTGCTCTGCCAGTTCGGGATCAACTCGCGGGCGATCGGCTGATCAGGCGCAACGAGGAAGGACGAGAGACCTCATTACCACCTGCAGATGGCGTTCCTCGAAGGGCTTGCACATGCGGTGAGCACCAGCGAGATCGGACGGAAAGTCGTCGCGCTCGCAATCGGAACTCAGGAACGTGAAGCCTATCCCCCTGCCCATGAGGGCACGGGCGAACGGCCATACCAGATCGCGACCGAGATTTATATCGAGGATGGCAGCGCAGAAGGAAGTCGATGAGAGCTTCCCGAAGGCCGCGTCAAGCGTGGGGGCGATGCCGACCACATCGTACCCCCAGTCATGCAGAGCGTCCTCGAGACTCATCGAGATGAGGACTTCGTCCTCGACTATCAGGATACCTCGTCCGCTCATGTTACTCGCTTCCCCGTAAGGACCGGAAGAGACCGGTCATTTGTAGAATCAACCATCCATTTCCGAATTCTATCCTGAAATTACGACGAGCTGCAAATCCGCCAGTTTCACGAAGGAGGAAAGGCATCCGTGAAGGAGGAAAAAAATGACGCATCTCGATCCCGATCAGATCGGAACCCAGGCGCTACGCTGCCTCGAGGACGTCAGAAGGGACAGGCCCAGTGGCCCCTATGCGGTCCACGATGACGAGACCGTACTCCTGGAGCTCGAAAGCGAAGGTCTGGTCCTTGAACCCGAACCATCGCGGAACGGATCGGGACACGAGGCCTGGCTCACGGATCAAGGCATCACGATGCTCGGCCTCATCGGGGTGGAAGCATGAGCTACAGGACCTGCAGAAACGCCTACCGCAGATCCTATCACCGAGCCCGATACGGAACGGCCCGTCGAGCCAAGCAGGGTTTCGACGGACTGCTGGCCGGACTGGTGCTCGCCATCATCATGTCGATTGTCATCATCTGAAGGAGAACACAATGAACCGTTTCAAGGCGAATGCGAACGTCATCCTCACCTACGAGGGCGAAGACGCCGACGGAAACTCGCAGGAGTTCTACGACGCCGAGATCGATGCGGCATATCCGGCCGATGAGGCCGATCTCCAGCGCTTCGAGATCGATGTCATCAAGGACGTCCTGGCGCCCAGTTCACGTGACAAGGGCGACCTGGTCAAGATCTCGCTCTGCTATGACGGAAGCAACCCCATGGGAGCGGACGACCGGGAGATCGAGAAACGCGAGACCATGTTCAGCCACCTCTGTCGCAACAACGCCAAATACTACTTCCAGCCCAACCAGCGCGATGACAGCGAACAGGCCATCGTCGACGAACTCGGCGTGGCGGGGAGGACCAAGGACTTCGAATGAATAAGGTCCGATATCGCGCCACCGAGATGGCGTGGAAAGTCCTGACACGCCTGCATCCCGTCGGAGTGCAGATATTTCAGGCTCAGCTCCATGTCGGATTGCAGGACATGTGGCGCGGTGGCTCGTCCCCGGTGAGCGTACGGAACTTCCTGCCCCTCCAGCTCACGGACCTCGACAATGGCGGGTTCGGAGGCGGATGGACCGGAATCGAGCTCCGCAGCAGGGGCATCGATGACGGTTCGCAGACCGTTCTCATCGATCTCGTGATCGAAGGACGCGAATGGGGATACCGCGAAGGCGACATCATCATAGAAGGGCATCTGCCGCAGACGCTCAGGCAGCGCATATCCGACGATCCCGTCGGAACGCTCGGACTACCTCCGTACATCGAGCCTGATCCGGATGATCGGGCTCGAAGAGCGGACGATCATCCGGATCAGGCAATCGGATAGAGATCTGGCCTCGAGCGATCCGGGGAGACTCCTGGAACGTGATGCCGATGAGGAACCCCTGATGCCCCTGGCGCCCATGGGACGCAGGCTGGCCGAGATCGGCGACGCGCTGCAGGAACAGCGCGTTCCATTCGAGAATGCGATGAGAGCATACGCGGACATGATGGACTGGTACCACGAGCGCGGAGGTCCGTGGACGATGGAGCAGTTCACCATATCCCGGGAATGGATGATCGGATCGAGAAGCACGGACTGCGTGCAGAGCATCGACGTCAAGCGCTCGGGCGGATCCCTGAATCCCGAACTCACACCCGCGGAACAGACGCTCCTCGAACTGGACGAATTGAATTCCCCAACTGCCAATCAGGAACAAGGACAGACGCCATGAAGGGTCTCGAGATCTCCGTCATCATCCTTCCGCTGGCGCTCTCGGCCTGCCAGTCCACGCGATGTCTGGAAACCCCGACATACGGCCGCGCATCACAGGAGCCCGATACCGGGGGGTCATCGCAAGAGGGAGATGAACCATGTCCGGAAGACCGGCCAAACATGGCAGAGGACCATGTCCAGCCGGGATTCTTCTACGATGTCGACGAGGACGGTGAGCCGATCGAGGAGGGCGGAGACCAGCGAGACGCTCCTCCGACAGGGAGTCCACGGGATGCCATCTAGCATCCGCGACGGCCTCGACATAGGCGCCGAACCCGTCCGCCCCTTCGACGAGAGCATCTACAGGACCATGCGCGTCGCCTCCGAGATAATGTCACGCATAGCGATCGAGGACAGGGCCACGCTGGTGAGGACGATACGCTTGAAATACGAGGACCTCGCCACTCGGCACTGCTGGCAGACGCTCGAGACGATCGCGCGCGGCTGGCAATCGGGAAGGCGTGTGACGCTTCTCCTCCATGGAGACGAGCCCAGCGGGACATACAGGCTGACGGGAGAGATCGAGGACAAGGACAGGGGATGGGTCATCCACGAGGCGGGACTAACCCTGATGGGAATGCCCCTGACCTGGAGCAATGGTATCGCGATCGGAGGCCTCCTGAAGGAACATGTGGATATCGACATTCTCGGGGAACGGCACATCGAAGGCATCCAGATCGCGGGCGAGATCACCCGTCTGAGACTGAGCACGTCGCCGAGCGTCGCCGGTCTTCCTCATATCGCAGAGCCATTCTGACGAAGAACACCGAAGGAAAAAACGGAACATGGGCATGACCTACGACATCGGCCCTCCCAAGGAACTAGAACCGGACTGGGAGCTGCTCAAGATCGACGCCGTCGCCAGGATGCTCTTCGATCGGATCCCTGATGAGCTCGTGCCAAGCGTGATACGCGGCATCTGCCTCGCCTACGACCGGTGCAACGACCAGTATGGAAACGGCTCGAACGCCCCCATCCGAATCCTTGCCGCAGACGATGGTGAGGGCATGTCGATCGAATGCACCATACGCGACACCGAGGATGAGCACGGGAACCTCGACGGGGCCCTCATCGAGGGAACAGTCGAGATGTATTCGGCCGGCGTTATGATCAGCGCCAACAGCGTGCTGTTCTCCGGTCTTCCGGAGGCTCTCATCGCAAGAGGCATCGAAGGACAGGCCATCACCGAGATAGTCGACTTCCCTCTGTTCGAGGGGCGCGTCATCGAAACGACCAAGATCACGGAGAACAATCTCCTCGCCTCTCTCGGGAGGTGGGAGCCGCTCGTCTGGCAGGATGTCATGGAGGGATGGGAATGATCGCCTACGACATCGGTCTTCCGGAAGGCAACGACAACTACATCCCCATCCTCACCGATCATCTCGCCCGTGCCATCATGAAGGGACTTCCCGTAGAGCACCGCACGAGCCTGGTGCGCGCCATCAACAACGCCAGCGAGCAGATCGCCGAAGCGGACCAGGACTGGGTCAAGCTCCAGGTCCTCCGGGGATCCGGTGAAGACGGATTCACGCTATCACTCTCGCTCACGTTCATGGAACTCGAGGAGGGCGATTTCGAACGCAGAATGATACTCCAGGGACGCGTCTCCTGCAGGAAGATGAGCGCGCAGAGCGAACTCGTGCGCCTGGACGACGTGCCGGAGAGCCTCACGGGTCAGATCACCGATGGCAGGCCGATCCGCGAAGTGGTGGATGTCCCCTACTTCGAAGGCCTTGCGATGTCTCATCACACGATCGCCGGGAACGGCGCCAACAACAGCATCGAGATCATCCTCCAGGAAAGCCCTCGCGAGGAGATCGAGAACATCCTCCACGGATGGGGAAAGCGCCCCTGAGGGGGCGGAGAGACAAGAAATATCCGAGAAGGGAAAAACGCCCTTCCAAGAGACCAATGGGCCTTTCCGATGACGGAAGGGCCAGAGGCGGACGTAGTTCAATGGTAGAGCATCAGCCTTCCAAGCTGAGAATGCCGGTTCGAATCCG